>DAORHX010000338.1:0-4514 GCA_035438245.1 Rubrivivax sp. | reverse complement strand
AACTCCCGACCTTCGCATTGCGAACGCGACGCTCTCCCAGCTGAGCTACCCCCCCGAACCGGCAGGATTCTATCATCGGGCCCGTCAGCCACCCCGACGATCGCGCCGCGTGAACGCCGCTGCATCACCGAAGGACGCCGCCCCGATGCCCCTTTTCGACCCCGACTGGCTGAATGCGCAGTACGACAACCGCGCGCTGGTGCCGGAGCACCCCAGGCACCTCGCCCAATGGGCCGAGGCTTCGGCACTGAGCCGCGCGCAGAGCGATTGCCGCCTCGACCTGCGCTACGGCGACGAAGCTGCGGACACGTTGGATGTGTTCCTGCCGCCCCGGCCCGGCGCACCGGTGCTGGTGTTCGTGCATGGTGGCTACTGGCGCGCGCTGGACAAGAGCGACTTCTCGTTCGTCGCGCCGGCGTATGTCCAGGCCGGCGCGATGGTTGTCGTGCCGAACTACGCGCTGTGCCCGGCCGTGGGCATCGAGCACATCACGCTGCAGTTGGTGCGGGCGCTGCGCTGGGTGTGGCACAACGCCGCGCAGTACGGCGGTGACGCGCAGCGCATCGTCGTCGCCGGCCATTCGGCCGGCGGCCACCTGGCGGCGATGCTGCTGGGCTGCCGCTGGAAGCAGGTGGACCCGGCGCTGCCGGCGCAACTGGTCGGCGGCGCGCTGTCGATCTCCGGCCTGTTCGACCTGGAGCCGCTGCGCCACACGCCGTTCCTGCAGGCCGATCTGCGCCTGACGCCGGCCGCGGTGCAGCGCTTGAGCCCGGCCTTTTTCCCGCGACCGAAGGGCAAGCTGTACGCGGCCGTCGGCGCCGCCGAGAGCGACGAATTCCTGCGCCAGAACCAGCTGATCCGCGACGTCTGGGGGCCCACCGCCGTACCGGTGTGCGAGACGCTGCCCGGCAAGAATCACTTCAGTGTGCTGCAAAGCCTGGTCGACCCGGACGGCCGGCTGCACCACCTGGGGCTGCGCCTGCTGGGGCTGCGCTGAAGGCTATGGGCCGGATAGAAGCATAGTATTGGCCCGTCGCACGTCGATTTGCTAGGGTTGCGCTGCTCCATCGCACGGCGATGGATCGTTCGTTCCACCACCAGGAGACCGCCATGGGCTTGAAAGGATCGAAGACCGAACAGAACCTGAAGGACGCCTTCGCCGGTGAATCGCAGGCGAATCGTCGCTATCTGTACTTCGCCAACAAGGCCGATGTCGAAGGCCAGAACGACGTGGCTGCGCTGTTCCGCTCGACTGCCGAAGGCGAAACCGGCCACGCGCACGGCCACCTCGAGTTCCTCGAGGCCGTCGGCGACCCGGCGACCGGTCTGCCGATCGGCGGCAGCAGGCTGAACCTGGCGGCCGCTGTGGCCGGCGAAACGCACGAGTACACCGACATGTACCCCGGCATGGCCCGCACTGCGCGCGACGAGGGTTTCGACGAAATCGCCGACTGGTTCGAGACGCTGGCCAAGGCCGAGCGCTCGCATGCCAACCGCTACCAGAAGGCGCTGGACGCACTGGTGGACTGAGCCGCACGGATCGACCAGCGCAGTGACAAGGGGCTTCGTGCCCCTTGTTCGTTGAAGCCACCCCGAAGGGCATGCAGCATGCGCGAAGGCAACCTCGAGGCCCCGACCCGGCACCCGATCGCCTGGCAGGATCCCGCGTTCTACGACGAGGCGGCGGCGCTCCAGGAGATGGAGCGGGTGTTCGACATCTGCCACGGCTGCCGCCGCTGCGTCAGCCTGTGCCAGAGCTTTCCGAACCTGTTCGACCTGGTCGACGCCACCGACGACGGCGAGGTGCATGGCGTCAAGAAGGACGACTACTGGAAGGTGGTCGACCAGTGCTACCTGTGCGACCTGTGCTACATGACCAAGTGTCCGTACACGCCGCCGCATGCCTGGAACCTGGACTTCCCGCACCTGATGCTGCGCGCCAAGGCCATCAAGTTCAGGAAGGGCGGGGTCAAGGGGGGCGAGAAGTTCCTGGCCAGCACCGATGTGCATGGCCAGTTCGCCGGCATCCCGGTCGTCGTGCAGGCGGTCAACGCCATCAACCGCACGAAGTTCGCGCGCAAGCAGATGGACGCGCTGCTCGGCGTGCACCCCGACGCCTGGATGCCGGAGCTGGCGTCGCAGCGCTTCCGCTGGGGCGCCGCCAAGTCACCGTCGAGGGTCGTCACCAACGGCGAGCGCACGCCGGGCAAGGTGGCGATCTTCAGCACCTGCTACGTCAACTACAACGAGCCCGGCATCGGCCACGACCTGCTGAAGCTGCTGGCGCACAACGACATCCCCTACGTCATCGTCGACAAGGAGAAGTGCTGCGGCATGCCGAAGCTGGAGCTCGGCGACCTGGACGCGGTGGCCGCGCACAAGGCGGCCAACATGCCGGTGCTGGCGCGCCACGCGAAGCAGGGTTACGCGATCCTCAGCGCGGTGCCGAGCTGCACGCTGATGTTCAAGCAGGAGCTGCCGCTGATGTTCCCCGACTGCGCCGACACGGCCGCAGTGAAGGAGGCGATGTTCGACCCCTTCGAGTACCTGGTGGCGCGCCACAAGGACGGGCTGCTGAAGCTGGACTTCAAGGCCGCGCTGGGCAAGGTCAGCTACCACGTGCCCTGCCACGGCCGGGTGCAGAACATCGGCAGGAAGACCGAGGAGATGCTCAAGCTCATCGGCACGAAGGTCGAGCTGAAGCTGAGCACGGTCGAACGCTGCTCGGGCCATGCCGGCACCTACGGCGTGAAGACGCCGACGCACCCGGTGGCGATGAAGATCGGCCGCCCGGTGTTCAAGGCCATGGCCAAGGACGAGCCCGATCACATCGGCAGCGATTGCCCGATGGCCGGGCACCATATCGCCCAGGGCATGCGCGAAGCGGGCACGCCGGCCAAGGCGGTGTCGCACCCGTTGAGCCTGGTGCGCATGGCCTACGGACTGGAGTGACACCGCCATGAGCATCACCCCCGAAAGCCTGCTGACGCTGGAGGCCTACGCCAGGCAGCGCAAGGCCTACAAGGCGCAGATCATCGCGCACCGCAAGTTGCGCAGCGTCGCGCTGGGCGAGCACATGACGCTGCAGTTCGAGGACGAGCAGACCGTGCGCTACCAGATCCAGGAGATGCTGCGCATCGAGAAGATCTTCGAGGAAGACGGCATCCGCGCGGAGGTCGACGTCTATGCGCCGCTGGTGCCCGACGGCAGCAACTGGAAGGCCACCGTGCTAATCGAGTACCCCGACCCGCACGAGCGCAAGCGCGAACTGGCACGGCTGATCGGCGTCGAGGACCGGCTGTTCGTCGAGGTGGAGGGCGGCCATGCGCGGGTCTATGCGATCGCCGACGAGGACCTCGAGCGCGAGAACGCCGAGAAGACCTCGGCCGTGCACTTCGTGCGCTTCGAGTTCACGCCGGCCGCGCGTGATGCCGTGCGGGCCGGCGCGGCGGTGCGGCTGGGCTGCGACCACCGCAACTACCCCACGCACGTCAGCATCGCCGCGGAAACACTGGCCAGCCTGGCCGGCGACCTGGCGCCGCGCTGAAGGCCCGTGCCGGCAGCCCTTCGTTGCGGATGCAACGCGGTGTGACATCGTTGTCGTGCGGAACTCACGGCCGGGCGGCCATTGCCGTGGGGTCCACCCGAACGGGGGATGACTGCGACTTGCGCAGGTTGAAAAATTGCTGTCACGCGCTGCTGCCAACATGCGCTGCACGGAGACCAGACCATGCCGCAGACCTTCAACGTCGGTTCCAGATCGCTGTTCGTCACGCTGACGGCCTGGATCTTCATCGTGCTGGCCGCGCTGACCAGCGTGTCGGCGCTGCTGCAGAACGCCGCGGTGGCGTCGTTCGCGCCCGGGCTCACGATCGTCGGCAACGTGCAGCCGCTGCCGCTGCTCACCGGCCTGCTGGTCGGCTACCTGCCGTGGCTGGTCGGCGCCGGGCTGGTGATGTCGCTGGCCACGCTGGCCTGCGCGATCGGCCTGCTGCTGCGCCTGGAATGGGCGCGGCGCATCTTCATCGCGCTGCTGGTGGTGGCGATCGTCGCCAACGTCTGCGGCATGTGGCTGCAGCAGGAGATGCTGCAGTCGCTGGTCAGCAGCACGCTGCAGCGCTCGCCGCTGCCGCCGCTGGCGGCCGACGTGTTCGGCGGCTTCGTCACCGCCGCGCGCGTCATGGCGGTGCTGGTCACGCTCGGTGCCTGCCTGCTGCTGGTGTGGGTGATCCGCCGACTGATGTCGCCGTCGGTGCGGCAGGAATTCGCCTGAACGGCCCGGGGCGGTTCGTGGTCCCGGGTCTGCCCGACCCGGTCGATGGCCGCGGCGCCAGCAGCCTGCCTGGCGCCGCAAGCGCCAGCAGCCCCGCCCGACAGCGCTGATCGATTGCCGCTCCTGCCGCGCGTCGGTGCCGCCGGGTTCATGGCCAGGCCCGCCTGAGCCGCGCCCCGAGCGCGGGCGCCGCCAGCATCAGCAGCAGGCCGAAGGCCATCGGCCCGCCGCGGCTCGGGTC
>DAORHX010000337.1:0-4526 GCA_035438245.1 Rubrivivax sp. | reverse complement strand
AGTCGCTGCGGCCGCGGCACGGGGCGTGCCGCGCGCCGTGCCCCCGCGACGGCTGCAGGCGCCTTTGCAACCGATGCCGACCGGACCGCCGCCGGCGGGTCCAGGGGCTCAGGCGCGGCGCCTGAATTCATGCTCGCTCAGGCCGTCAGACCAGCCCCTGCTTGCTCGCCAGCACGGCCGCTTCGGCGCGGCTGGAGACATTGAGCTTCTTGTAGATCGACTTGATGTGGTCGTTGACGGTGAACCACTTGATGCCCATCAGCGAGGCGATCTCCTTGATGGTGAAGCCCTTGCTCAGGTAGGTCAGCACCTCGCTCTCGCGCGGCGTCAGCCGCTCGTGGTCGAGCGGCTTCTGGATCGGCACCGGGCGGCTGCTCTGGAAGGCGCCGGCCGAACTGAAGCCCGGATCGGACGGCGCGGCCTCGCTGCTGCCGCCGGGGCGGAAGTGCGTCAGCAGGCGCCGTGCGATGGCCGGCGACAGCGGGGGCTGGCCGCGCACGATCTTCTGCAGTTCTTCGACCAGCACCTCGAAGCGGTCTTCCTTCAGCAGGTAGCCGTCGGCACCGCATTGCAGCGCCGGGAACAGGTGGTCGTCGTCCGAATACAGCGTGGTGACGATCTTCGTCGCCGGGTAGGCGCCGAGCTCGGCCAGCAGCTCCATGCCGTTGCCGTCGGGCAGTTCGAGGTCGACGAGCAGCAGCTTGAACGGGTCGCTGCCGTGCAGGCCCTGTGCGCCGCCGGTCAGCTGGATCTGCCGCCGCGCGGCCTCCAGGTCGCCGGCTTCGGTGATGGCGATGACGTCGCTGAAGCTCTCGCGCACCACGCGGCACAGGAAGCTGCGGGCCACCGGGTTGTCCTCGACGATCAGCACCTTCACGGCCATCGGGTCGCTCCTCGTTGCTCGCGCTTCATGCTATCCCAGTCGTGCGGTGCGCAAACGGCGACGCGTTACAGGACGTGCATGCCGCGCTTCAGCCATTGACCAGCAGCACCTTGCCCTGCACCTTGCGCGTGGCCATGCGTGCATAGGCTGCCGGCAGCTCGCGCATCGGCAGGCGCTGGTCGATCGCCGGCTTGATCTTGCCTTCGGCGTACCACTTCGCCAGCTCGGCGATGCCGCGCGCGCTGCTCTGCGGCTCGCGCTTGACGAAGTTGCCCCAGAAGACGCCGACGATCGACGCCCCCTTCAGCAGCGGCAGGTTCCACGGCAGCGCAGGAATGTCGCCTTCGGTGAAGCCGATCACCAGGTAGCGCCCGCGCCAGGCGATCGAGCGGAACACCGGCTCGGCCAGCTTGCCGCCGACCGGGTCGTAGACCACGTCCGGGCCCTTGTCGCCGGTCAGCTGCTTCAGCGCCTCGCGCATGTCCTGCGTCGTGTAGTTGATCGTCGCATCGGCGCCGAGCGTGCGGCAGAACGCGCACTTCTCGTCGGTCGAGGCCGCGGCGATGACCTTGGCGCCCATCGCCTTGGACACCTGGATGGCGGAGGTGCCGACGCCGCCGGCCGCGCCGAGCACGAGCACGGTCTCGCCGGCGCGCAGCGCCGCGCGGTCGACCAGCGCATGGTGCGAGGTGCCATAGGTCAGCGCGAAGGCGGCGCCGTCTTCCAGCGCAAAGCCGGGCGGCAGCTTCAGCGCCGACCTGGCCGACGCCACGGCATGCGTGCCGAAGCCGCCGGTGCCGCCGACCACCGCCACCGCGTCGCCGACCTTCAGGTGGGTCACGCCTTCGCCCAGCGCCTCGACCACGCCCGCATACTCGGAGCCCGGCACGAACGGCAGCTGCGGCTTGTGCTGGTACTTGCCCTGCACGATCAGGATGTCGGGGAAGTTCAGGCTGGCCGCGCGGATCGCGACGAGCACTTCGCCGGCACCGGGCTGCGGTGTCGGCACGTCTTTCCACACGAGCCCTTCGGGGCCGCTCAATGTCTCGCAGATCCAGGCTTGCATGCAGGTCTCTCCATGATCGGGAGCGGGAATGATAGGCAAGTCGGGCGCGACGCACGGCTGCCTACAATGCGCCGATGCGCATCCTCATCGCCAACGACGACGGCTATCTGGCGCCCGGGCTGGCCGCCCTGGTGCGTGCCTGCAGCGGGCTCGGCGAGATCGACGTCGTCGCCCCCGAGCAGAACGCCAGCGGCACATCGAACGCGTTGACGCTGAACCGCCCGTTGTCGGTGTTCGAAGCCGCCGGCGAGGCGGTGAAGGGCTTTCGCGTCGTCAATGGCACGCCGTCGGACTGCGTGCATGTCGCCTTGACCGGGCTGTTGCCGCGGCGGCCCGACCTGGTGCTGTCGGGCATCAACAACGGCGCGAACATGGGCGACGACACGCTGTATTCGGGCACCGTGGCCGCGGCGATGGAGGGTTTCCTGTTCGGCGTGCCGGCGATCGCCTTCTCGCAGGTGGTCAAGGGCTGGGGCGAGCTCGACGCCGCGGCGGCAGCGGCGCGCGGCGTGATCGACCGCGTGCTCGCCGGCGGCATGCCGCCGGGGCCGTGGCTGCTGAACGTCAACATCCCGAATGTCGCCGACGCCGCGTCGCGGCCGCGGCGCATCACGCGGCTCGGCCGGCGCCACGCCAGCCAGGCGGTGATCCGCCAGACCAACCCGCGCGGCGAGCCGATCTACTGGATCGGCCCGGCCGGCGATGCGCGCGACGCCGGCGAGGGCACCGACTTCCATGCCACCGCGGCCGGCTGCATCCCGATCACGCCGTTGCAGGTCGACCTGACCGACCACGCGGGCCTGGGACGCTGGACTGCGCTCGCATGACACGCGCCATGCACGTGGCGGGGCCGCGCCGGTGAGTCCCAAGCCGGCAGCGCGCGGCGCACGCTTTCCCGCGGCATTGCCGTCGACGCCGGCGGCGCCGGCCAAGGCGACATTGAGGCCGCAGGTGCCGCTGCAGCAGGCCGCGCGCGACGCGCTGCAGCAGCATCGCCCGAGCGGGCTGGGCCTCGATTCGGCTGCGGTGCGGCTGGCACTGGTGCAGCGGCTGCGTGCCGAGTTTCACTGCCACGACGCGGTGTGCGAGGCGATGCGCGTGGTGCCGCGGCACCAGTTCGTCGACAGCGCGCTGGCCACGCAGGCCTACGAGGATACGAGCCTGCCGATCGGCCTGAAGCAGACGATCTCCAAGCCGTCGGTGGTGGCGCGCATGCTCAGCGTGCTGCACGAAGGCGCACGCGCGCGCGCCAGCGGAAGTCTGGGCCGCGTGCTCGAGATCGGCACCGGTTGCGGCTATCAGACGGCGCTGCTCGGGCAGATGGCGCAGCGCGTGCTGTCGATCGAGCGGCTGAAGCCGCTGCACGACAAGGCACGCGCCAATCTCGGCGAGCGGCGTGCCGGACACATCCGCCTGGTCTATGGCGATGGCCGGCTCGGGTATGCGCCGAATGCACCCTACGACAGCATCATCGCCGCGGCCGGCGGCGACGAGCTTCCTGCCGCCTGGCTCGACCAGCTGGCCGATGGCGGCCGCCTGGTGGCGCCGCTGCAGGCGCGCCATGGCGCCGGACAGGTGCTGGTGGTGGTCGACCGCATCGGGGACGACTACCGTCGCTCGCTGCACGAGGCCGTGCATTTCGTTCCCCTAAAATCCGGCATCGAATAGGGGGGGCGGGCAGGCATGGTATGGCGACCTGAAGGGCGACCTGAGGGCAGGCGCTTGCGCTGGTTGGCGGCACTGCTCGTCGTGGCCCTGGCGGGCTGCACATCGTCGGCGCGCAAGGCGCCGGTCGAAGATCGCAGCGTGGCGGCGAAGCCGGCGGCGGCGGCTTCCGCGCCGAGCGCGATGGCGGCGCCTGCACCCGAGGCGGGGGCCAAGCCGCTGCCGGGCATCGAGAACGCCGGCAAGCCCGGCTACTACACGGTCAAGACCGGTGACACGCTGCTGCGCATCGCGCTGGACACCGGCCAGAACTGGCGCGACCTGGCCCGCTGGAACAACCTGGACAACCCGAACCTGGTCGAGGTCGGCCAGGTATTGCGCGTGCTGCCGCCGAACGCCGATGCCGGCGTGGTGGCGACGCGCGCCGTGCCGAACGCCGGGCGCGTCGAGACGCGGCCGCTCGAGCCGCGCGGCGCCGCCTGCCTCTACGAGAGCGGCAAGGCCGGCCGCATCGTGCAGGTGCCGGCGCACACGGAGATGTCCTGCCTCGACGCCGGCGATCCCTCGCCGCTCGCCTGGCCGATCCTCAAGCAGGGCGTCGCCGCCTTTGCCGTCATCGAGGACGCGGTCATCGCCGACGCGATGACCCTGCTGGCGCGCTCACCCTTCGGCGATCCGCCGGTGGTGGCCGGCAACAGCGCGATCGCTGGTCTTTCGGCGCTGCTGTCGACCGCGCGCGATCCCGCGCAGCGCGCCGCGCTCAAGCTCGGTCCGGAGTCACGCGTGCTGCTGGTCGCCAGCGAAGGCGACGCCGATCGCGACAGCTATCGCGCCATCGTCGGCAGCACCGCCGAAGAGGTCTGGGCCGGCCGCGCCGCCTGAACGTCAGGCCGCGCACAATGCGGCGGGTAA
>DAORHX010000336.1:0-4531 GCA_035438245.1 Rubrivivax sp. | reverse complement strand
GGCGACGCCGCGCCGGCCCGTTGGGAGGTGCCCTACCAGGGCCGTCGCCTGGCCGGCGATGCGCTGGCGCGGCGCATCGATGCCTGGGCTGCCGCCGGCGTCGTCGAGGCGTCGCACGCGCAGGCGCTGCATCTGGCGCGCACGCACCCCGAATGGTTCGACCTGTCCGACCGCCACCTGGTGCTGCTCGGCGCCGGCAGCGAGGCCGGGCCGCTGGCCTGGCTGGCCGGCTGGCGCGCGAACATCGTCGCCATCGACCTGGCGCGGGCGCCGACCTGGAAGAAGATCGCCCAGCGCATGCTCGCCGGCAACGGCCGGCTGATCGCGCCGCTGGCGGCGTCCGCGGCGCGCAGCGGCGACGATGCGCAAGACCTGCCGCTGGCCGGCGGCGACATGCTGACGCAGGCGCCCGAGATCGCCGCCTGGCTGCGCGGCCTCGGCGTGCCGCTGGACCTGCTGGCGCTCGCCTATCTCGACGGCGAGCGCCACGTGCGCGTGTCGCTGGCGATGGATGCGATCGCCGCCGGCGTCGCCGCGGCCGATGCACGCTGCACCTTCGGCTGGATGGCGACGCCGACCGACGTGTTCGCGGTGCCGCAGGCGCTGGCCGAGGACGTGATGCGCAGCTGGAACGACCGCGGCACGCTCAAGCGCCTGGCGCAGGCCGGTGCCCGCGCCGGCAGCGGCGGCCGCAGCTTCGCGCCGCACATCGAGGCGCTGGTCGACGCCGACGACGGCTCGCGCTGGGGCGTGGTCGACGGCCTGGTGGTCGAGCAGGGGCCGAACTACGCGCTGGCCAAGCGGCTGCAACAGTGGCGCGCGATCGTCGCGCGCGCCGCAGGCCACGTGGCGTCGATCAACGTCGCGCCGTCGACCTCGACCGCGTCGGTCGTCAGCAACCCGGCGCTGGCCGCCGGCTTCCGCGGTGCGAAGGCCTTCGACATCGAGGTCTTCGAGCCGCAGACGACAAACGCACTGATGGCCGCGCTGTGGGTGCACGACCTGCGCAACCCGCGCGGCAGCGCGCAGCCGTCGGCCGAGCTGGTGCACCCGCTGCAACTGCTGGTCGACGGCGCCAACCACGGCGGGCTCTGGCGCGTGCCCTACCTGCCGCGCTCGGTGCTGCCCTTCGCGGCGCTGCTGGGCATGATGAAGCGCCGCTGAGGCGCCACGCAGCGCTATGCCGGCGTCCGGCTGGCGCTGGACGCCACCCACGGCACGAGTTCGTCGAGCAGCATGCCCAGCGCCCGCCCGGCGCAGGCCGCCAGCTCGCCGGCATCGCGCTGCGAGACGACGGACACCCGCTGCAGCTGCCGGCGCGCGAGCAGGGTGCGCTGGCGCCAGTCGATCAGCTCGGCGCTGAGCGCCAGCCGCACCGCGGCCGGGGTGACCGAGTCGTCGAGGTACAGCTCGTCCAGGCGCAGCGACAGCAGCAGGTCGCCGCGCACACCGGAGGTGCTGGAGACGACTTCGCGAAAGCGCTGCGCGCTTGCCAGCCGCGCCGTGGCCAGCGCCTGCAGCGACTGCGCGGGCCGCTCGCTCCAGTAGCCGAACTGGAAGTACGAACGGCTGCGCCCGTCGCTGCTGAAGACCATGCGGTCGGTGTCGTACAGGCCCGGGGGTGCGCTGGCGGCGACCAGCAGCACCTTGTCGATCGGCGCCGCCGTCGGCGCTGCTGCCGGCGTGGAGGCGCCGCCATCGCGCAGCACATGGAAGTCCTGGCGCGGCCCGCGCGCCAGGCCGCAGCCTGCCGTCAGCCACGCCGGCGCGGCGAGCAGTGCCAGGCCGATGCCGCGGCGTTGCCGGTCGGGCAGGGTACGCGCCATCAGCGGGTCTCTCCCGGGCCGAGCTGCTGTTCGCCCGGGCCCAGCAGCGCGGCCTTCGGGTCCTGCAGCCGGTCGACCGTGCGTGCGATGCGTTCGGCACTGCTGCGCAGTTCCTGCGCGGTGGCGCGCAGCTCGAGCGTGCCGATGTCCAGCGCGGCGTCGCCGCGCTGCAGCAGCGCCGCGCCGTCCTTTTCCAGCGTCTGCAGCGCATGGTCGAGCGTGCGCGTGGTCTGCGTCAGTTCGCGCAGCGCGGCCTGCGCCTCGCGTGTCAGCGGCTCGGCGCTGTCGCCGAGGCGCTGCACGACGAGCCCGATCCTGTCGGACGTCTGGCGCAGCGAGGCCAGGCTGCGGTCGAGCCCGGCCGCGGTGCGATCCAGCGTCGACAGGCGTGCGTTCAAGCCCTTGGCGAGGTCGCGCAGGTTGACCAGCAGCTCGGCGAACACCTGCTGGTTCTCGGGCCCCACGAGGCGGTTGATGCGGCCGAGTGCTTCGTCGGTCGACGCCGCCAGCCGTGTCGCCGAATCGGTGATCTGGTCCATGCCCGACTGGCCTTCGGGGATCACCGGATAGGACTCGCCGCGCCCGCGCCGCGTCAGCTCGGGCCCGGGCGGGCTCGGCGTTTCGAGCCGGATGCGCGCGATGCCGGTGACGAAATTGCGGCTGACCGAGGCCTTGGTGTTCTCGCGCACCGGTGTCTCGCGCGCCACGCGCACGATGACGCGCACGCGGTTGATGTTGTCCGGCTGGATCGACACGCCTTCGACGCGGCCGACCGGGATGCCGCGCATGTTGACGGCCGCGCCCACCTGCAGCCCGTCGAGCGACTGGTGCTCGAAGTACACGGTGTAGAAGCGGAAGTCTGCGCCGCGGCCGGTGCGGTTGAGCCACAGGAAGCCGACGATGGTCGCGGCCACCAGCGCCAGCACCACGGTACCGATGACGGTGTAGCGCGTGTCAGGTTCCATCGACGGGAGCCTGGGCGCCGGGGACGGGGGTGTGCTGCACGGTGTGGCGTGACGAGAAATACGATTCTATCCACCGGTCATCGACGGCCATGACCTCCTCGGCCGTGCCGTCGGCCAGCACCTTGCCGCGCCCGAGCACGACGATGCGCCGTGCGATCGACAGCAGCGAGTCCAGGTCGTGGGTGACCATCAGCACCGTCAGCCCGAGGTCGCGGTTCAGGAACGCGAGCAGCTCGTCGAAGGCGCGCGCGGTGATCGGATCGAGCCCCGAGGTCGGCTCGTCGAGGAACAGCACCTCGGGTTCCAGGGCGAGCGCGCGCGCCAGTGCGGCGCGCTTCTTCATGCCGCCGGACAGCTGCGCCGGCATCTTCGCGCCGACCTCCGCCCCCAGGCCGGCCAGCGCCAGGCGCAGGTTGACCAGCCGCGGCAGCAGCTGCGGCGGCGTGTCGGTGTGCTCGAGCAGCGGCGTGGCGACGTTGCCGGCGACGTCGAGCGACGAGAACAGCGCGCCCTCCTGGAACATCATGCCGAAGCGCCTGCGCGTGGCGGCCAGTTCGGCATCGCTCGCCTGCCACATGTCGGTGCCGAGCAAGGTCACCTTGCCCGCGGTCGGCTTCTGCAGGCCGAGGATCTCGCGCAGCAGCACCGACTTGCCGCTGCCGCTGCCGCCGATCAGCGCCACCAGCTCGCCGCGGCGCACCTGCAGGCTCAAGCCGTCGTGCACGGTCTGCCGGCCGAAGCGCGTGACCACGCCTTCGACGTCGATGACGGTGTCGGCGGCGGCTGTCACAGGCCCAGCGTCTGCAGCACCACGGCGAACAGCGCGTCGAGCAGGATCACCGCGACGATGCTCTGCACGACCGTGGACGTGGTGTGGATGCCGATCGAGCGTGTGTCCCGGCTGACCGACACGCCCATGCGGCAGCCGATGACCGCGATGAACAGCGCGAACACCGGCGCCTTGGCGATGCCGATCACGTAGTGCCGCGGATTCAACGCGACCTGCAGCCGCTCGATGAACGCCTGCGGCGAGATGTCGAGGTTGGCGTTGGCCATCACCATCGCGCCGGCCAGCCCGGCGACGTTGCCGACGAACACCAGCAGCGGCAGCGTCAGCACCAGCGCCAGCACGCGCGGCACCACCAGCACCTGCGCCGGCGCCAGGCCGAGCGTGCGGATCGCGTCGATCTCCTCGGTCAGCTTCATCGTGCCGAGCTGCGCGGTGAACGCGGCGCCGGAGCGCCCGGCGATGATCACGGCCACGATCAGCGGCGAGAACTCGCGTGTCATGCCCAGCGCGACGCCGTCGACGACGAAGATGCTGGCGCCGTACTTCTCGGCCTGCAGGCCGAGCATGTAGGCCATGACCACGCCGATCAGGAAGGTCACCAGCGCGACCACCGGAATCGCGGTCACGCCGACCTGGCCGAGCTGCGCGAACAGCTCGTGCACGCGCAGCGTGTGCGGGCGCAGCAGCACGCGGCCGATTTCGGCCATCGTGCGGCCGAAGAACTCGACATGGCCGAGCAGCAGCGTGGCGGCGTCGGCGACGATCTTGCCCAGGCGCCCGGTCGGCGACAGCTTGCGTGGCGCCTCGCCGACTGCGGTGTCGGCGAAGCGGCTGCGCACCACCTCGAGCACGCGTCGATGGCTGGCGTCGAAGCGGCGCAGCGCGAGCCGCGCCGGGTCGGCACCGGCCGCGGCCAGCTCTCCCAGTGTCGTCGCCAGCAGCTGCTGGCC
>DAORHX010000335.1:0-4531 GCA_035438245.1 Rubrivivax sp. | reverse complement strand
GCGCCAGCTGCGCCACGTCGTCCAGGCTGCACACCCGCACGTCGTCGCCGCAACCCGCAGCCAGCGCCTGGCGGAACGCATGGCCCGGCGAGGCCAGCGCCGCCAGCGTCTGCGTGCGGATGGCATCGCTGGGCACCAGCCACAGCGCCAGCGGCTTGGCGTGCAGGCCCGGCCATGCGCGCGCCATGCGGCCCACCGCGTGCGCCGCCAGCAGTGTCTTGCCGCCGCCGGTGGGGATGCGCAGGCACACGCAGGGCGTCTCGCCGAAGGCTGCAGCGTGGTAGGGGTAGCCGTCCTTCGCCGTGAACGCGGCCTGCGCGCCCTGCAGCGCCGCGGCACGCAGGTAGTCGTCCAGCGCGGCCAGGGCCTGCTGCTGGAAGCGCTTGAGCGTGAAGGCCGGCATGCGGGTCAGCGCCCGTGCCAATAGCCGGAGCGCTGGCGTTGGTGCATCAACGCCAGCACACGAATGCACGCGGGCTCGATGCGGTAGATCACCGCGTAGGGAAAGCGGTTCAGCAGCCGCCGGCGCGCACGGCGGCCGATCGGCGCCCAAGCCAGCGGATGCGATTGCACCCATTGCAGCGCGCGCGTCAGCTCGGCGGCAAACTCGGCCGCGAGTTCAGGGCGGATGGCTGCGTAGTGCTGCCGCGCTGCGGCGGCCTCGGCCAAGGCCGGGGCCACGATCTCCAGGTGCTTCAAAGGCCCAACTGCCTTTTGGCTTCTTCCCAGGGAATCGAGGCCATTTCGCCGCGGTCGATGGCGTCCATCCTGCGTTCGGCCTCGGCCAGCCAGCTTGCTTCGATGTCGGGGTCCATCGGCGGCGCGAACGCCTGCCGCAAGCGCTCGAGCAACAGTTCTCGGTCGTCGGCCGAAAGGCATTGAACCTGCTCCAGAAGTTCGTCGACGCTGAGTTGCATGACCGGCTCCGAAAAAGAGGTGCGCTTGGCCGTAGCTTAACGCGGCAGCGCGTGCGGCAGCTGCTTGAAGACGATGCCCTCGGCGTCGAGCCGCGCCGCGCCCAGGCGGCAGGCTTCGCCGTAGATCACCTTGGGCCCGGCATGCGGGCAGCGCTGCTGCAGCGCGGCCAGTACCGCGCTGGTCAGCACGTTGCCGCCTTCAGGCCGGCGGTCGCCGAGGATGCCGTTGAACAGCAGGTAGTAGGCCGCGCCGCCATGCACGCCGAGCTTCGGGCTGCCCGGCGCCAGCTCGGTGAGCGCGGTGCCGGTCTCGCGCAGCCAGATGAAGGCCGCCAGGTCGGCGAAGCGCACCTCGGCGTGGATCTCGCCGTCGGCGTCGAACAGCGGCGCGCCCAGCTGCAGCAGGCGAAAGCCGCCGCCGCCCTGCCAGTTCACCGCCTGGCTGATGCCACCTTGTTCGCCTTCGACGACCTTGCGCAGCCGCGGCAGGCAGTGCGTCAGCGCGTGTTCGCCCATCTCGATGCCGATCCAGCGCCGGCCCATCTTGTGCGCGACCGCGGCGGTGGTGCCGCTGCCGAGGAAGCTGTCGAGCACGAGGTCGTTGGGGTTGGTGGCAAGTTCGAGGACTCGCTTGATGAGCCGCTCCGGCTTTGGTGTACCGAACACCGCGTCCGCGTCGACAAGCTTGCTCTCTTCCCGTGCCTCATGGTTGTTGCCGGCGTCAGAGTGCAACCAAATGGTTGGGGACGGCGGGCTCTCGATAGCAAGCTTGGAGAGGAAGGTCTTCCGCGATGGTCCTGCCTTTCCGTCAGTGCCGAACCAGATCTCTTGGTTGGCATCCATGCGCGCAAGCTCGGCGGCCGGAAACCTTGCGGTCGTTCCCGGGGGTGGCGACCATACAAGCCCATTGCTGAACGTGAAGTTGAACGCCGCTTCCTTCTCGGACGGTGTGCGCTTCGCGTAAAGCGGGGTTGCCTTCCACGGTCCGTCCGGATGGTTGTCTGGGTTTCTGTAGCGCTCGTTTATCGCTTCCGTCCGCGGGAGGCGCCGAGGCCGCCAAGCTTCCTTTGCGCGCGCGTAGACCAGCAAGTGGTCATGCGTTTCAGCGAGCCACTTCGAATCGTTCGCTACGGTGTACTTCTTCTGCCAGACGACGTTCGAGACGAAGTTGAGGCGCCCAAACACCTCATCCATCAACACCTTCAGGTAGTGCCCCTCGTGGTCGTCGATGGTCACCCAGATGCTGCCGTCCTCGCTGAGCAGCTCGCGCAGCAGTTGCAGTCGCGGCAGCATCATCGTCAGCCACTGGCTGTGTTCGAGGTTGTCGTCGTAGTGCTCGAAGGCGCTCTTCGTGTTGTACGGCGGGTCGATGAAGATGCACTTCACCCGGGCGCGATAGAACGGCAGCAGCGCGCGCAAGGCGTCGAGGTTGTCGCCCTGGATCAGCAGGTTGCCGGCCGCGCCCGGTGCGCCGAATTCATGCCCGGCCGCGTGCGGGCGCAGCACGCGCGTGGGCACCGCATCGGCGATGCGGAAGGCGGCGTCGCGGTGGAGCCAGTCGAGCGTGGGCATAGCCTACGCGCCCGCGCCCGGCCAGACGATGTCGAAGCGGCGCCGGCCGTGGATGCGGTAGACGCCGAAGTCGGCCACGTCGAGCGTGGCGATGCGGTGGATGCCCGCCGTTTCGGCCAGGCAGACCAGCGCCAGGTCGGCCCAGTCAGGCCCCTGGTCAGCGTACTTTCGCGCCAGGACGGTCATCCGCCGGTAGGCGTCGCTGCCCAGCGGATGCACGATGACGCGGCCTTGCGCCGCCAGTTCGGCCACGGCGCCGCACAGATGCCTCGGCAGCAGATGCGCGGCCTCGGCCAGCACCGCTTCCACGGTGTGCAACCGGCCGCTGAATCCCGCCAGCCAGCGTTCGGCCGTCGCATGATGCCCATCGTTGCTGGCGTAGAGCGCCAGCAGCAGCCCGGTATCCAGCAGCACGTCGCGCTCGCGATCCGTCCGTATCGGCGTATTGACCGCGACGGGTGGCGCACGACGGCGCGCGCGCTGCCGGCTGCCGGGAAGCATCACGGGCGGCGCGAGCGCTTGCGTTCGAAGTTCTGCTGGATGCGCTCGCGCACCACCTCCTTGGTGGCGCTGCGGCCGTCCAGCTCGCCGGCTCCGATGAGACCCAGGCGCTTGAACGCCAGATAGTTGGCACTGGGTTCGGCCGGCAGGCCAGGCGCCGCCGCGCGCGGGCCCTTGCGCCCGGGCGGCTTGGCCAGGTACTCGGCCAGCACTTCCTGCACGACCAGGCTCTTGGTCACGCCGCGCTCGGCGCAGTGCCGCTCCAGCGCGGTTTCGAGTTCAGGCTTCAGCCGCACGGTCAGCGTCATGGCGGGCTCGGTTCGTAATACGTCGTTCGCGCCGATTGTATTACCGTGCGGCGCCGGCGCCTTGCGCCGCCCGCGCGCTCAGCCCCGCAACGCCGCCAGCACCTCTTCGAGCATCTTCTTCGCGTCGCCGAACAGCATGCGGTTGTTCTCTTTGTAGAACAGCGGGTTGTCCACCCCGGCGTAGCCCGAGGCCATGCTGCGCTTCATGACGATCGAGGTGTGCGCCTTCCACACCTGCAGCACCGGCATGCCGGCGATCGGGCTCGCCGGGTCGTCCTCGGCGGCCGGGTTGACGATGTCGTTGGCGCCGATGACCATGGCCACGTCGGTGTCGGGGAAGTCGTCGTTGATCTCGTCCAGCTCGAGCACGATGTCGTAAGGCACCTTGGCCTCGGCCAGCAGCACGTTCATGTGGCCCGGCATGCGCCCGGCCACCGGGTGGATGCCGAAGCGCACGTTGACGCCCTTGTCGCGCAGCAGCTTGGTGATCTCGAACACCGTGTGCTGCGCCTGCGCCACCGCCATGCCGTAGCCGGGCACGAGGATCACGTTCTTCGCGTCCTTGAGCAGCTCGGCGGTCTCGGCCGACGAGATCGGGCTGACTTCGCCCGCGGGCTGCGCGCCCGCGGCCGGCGCGGCGCCGCCCTCGGTGCCGAAGCCGCCGGCGATCACCGACAGGAACTGGCGGTTCATCGCGCGGCGACGCTGACCCCGGGCTACTGCTGGTTCACGTCGAAGTAGAGGTCCCCGTGGGAGTCGTCGATGTCGAGTTGGAGGAAGCGCACCTTGCCCGTCGCGGGGAGGCTGCCGGCGAGGGAGACCCGCACGCGGCCATTCCCCAATTCCTCGGTTTCGAGGCGGAAGCGGGTGTCGTCGTACAGGTAGAAGTACCAGCGGCCGGCGGTGCGGCTGGCGGGCATGCCCTCGACCTCGAGGGTGGCGACGGGGCCCTGCCGCCAGGTGAACTCCTTGAGCGTGACGTTCACCCTCAGGCCGGCCTCGGTTCGAACGACGGCGCTGCTGCCGGGGGTGAAGGCGGCGTGGATATCCACGCCGCCCTGTTCGAAGCTCGACCAGCCGCCGGGAGGGTCCTCATCGACGCGCGTGGTCAGCCAGGCAGCATACCCGCCCAGCGCCACGACCGCCGACCCGAGCAGGGCCACGGCGACCTGCAGCTTGCGCACGGCGCGGCCCAGGCGGGCCGTTTCCGGATCCACAGGCGCACTCTAGCCC
>DAORHX010000334.1:0-4549 GCA_035438245.1 Rubrivivax sp. | reverse complement strand
CGATGCGCAGGATGGCCAGCGACAGGTTGTCGCCGCTGCCGCGCGCGCGCTGCCGCGCCTTGTTGACCAGCATTTCGCTGGCCTCGCGCGGCGGCAGCGCGTGCACGATCGCTCCCATCTCGCGCGGCGTGAAGTAGTGCCACAGGCCGTCGCTGCAGGCCAGCAGGGTTTCGCCGAACTGCAGGCGGTCGATCTGCGCCACCGTCAGCGGCGGGTCCTGGTGGGTGCCGAGGCAGCCGGTCAGCAGGTTGCCCTGCGGATGCGTCAGCGCTTCGTCCTCGGTCAGCCGGCCCTCGTCGATCAGGCGCTGCACGAACGAATGGTCGACGGTGCGCGACACCATCTCAGGCCCGCGGAAGTGGTAGACGCGCGAATCGCCGGCGTGCGCGATGGCGCAGCGCAGCGTCGGGTCGACGAGGAAGGCGGCCAGCGTGCTGTGCGGCTCCTCCTCGGCGGTCAGCGCGGTCAGCTTGATCATCAGATGCGCTTCCATCACCAGCTGGCGCAGCGTGGTGCCGGCGTCGTCCTTGGCCGGCACGTAGCGCTCGAAGATCTGCCGTGCGGTCAGCATCACCTGGTCGGCGGCCTTGCGCCCGCCGCTCTTGCCGCCCATGCCGTCGGCGACGATGCCCAGCGCGCAGCCGGGAACCCGATCGTGCGTGATCAGCTCGACCTGGTCCTGCTGGTAGGCGCGATCGCCGCGGTGCATGCCGGTGGCGGCGGCGATGCGGAACGCCTGTTCTGGTGCATTCATCCCCGGGAATATAAACTCGCGGCCATGGCGCAAAGTCCGCAAATCAATGACAACTTGCACTCGGTTCAGCGGCAGCTGATCGAACTGCGCATGGAACACGCGGATATGGACGACATGATCGACCGGCTGGCGCTGACGCTGCCGCTGGACGACCTGTCGCTGCGCCGGCTGAAGAAGCGCCGCCTGGTGCTGCGCGACCAGATCTCGCGCCTCGAACTGGAGCTCGATCCTCCGACGCCGGCCTGAGCATGGCCGCTGCCGGCAGCGACGTGCCGCTGGCGCAGCAGGTGGCGCTGGCCTTCTCCGGCCACGGTGCGCTGGCGCGCAACGACCCGACCCTGGCGCAACGCGAGGTCCAGCAGCGGCTGGCCGAGCAGGTGGCGCTGGCCATCGAACGACGCGGCGCGCTGGTCGCCGAAGCCGGCACCGGTGTCGGCAAGACCTTCGCCTACCTGGTGCCGCTGCTGCTGTCACGGCAGCGCGCGCTGGTCAGCACCGCGACGAAGAGCCTGCAGGATCAGCTGTTCCTGCGCGACCTGCCGCGGCTGTGCGACGCACTCGGCGTGCCGGTCCGGCTGGCGCTGCTGAAGGGCCGCGCCAGCTACCTGTGCCTGCACCGGCTGCAGCTGGCGCGCCAGGGCACCGACCTGCCCGACCGCTGGGCGGTGCGCATGCTGGCGCGCGTGGAGGCCTGGGCGCAGGCGACGCGCAGCGGCGACCTGGCCGAGATCGACGGCCTGGACGAGCGCTCGCCGGTGATCCCGCTGGTCACCTCCACCCGCGACAACTGCCTGGGAAGCGAATGCCCGCAGCTGAAGAGCTGCCATGTGATGCAGGCACGGCGCGAGGCGATGGCTGCCGACGTGGTGGTCGTGAACCACCATCTGTTCTTCGCCGACATGGCGCTGCGCGACAGCGGCGTGGCGGAGCTGCTGCCCACCGTCGACGTGGCGGTGTTCGACGAAGCGCACCAGCTGGTCGAGGCCGGCGTGCAGTTCCTCGGCACGACGCTGGGCACCGCGCAGCTGCTCGAGTTCGCCCGCGACCTGCTGGCGACCGGGTTGCAGCAGGCACGCGGCCTGCGCGACTGGCAGGCGCTGGCCGGTGCGCTGGAACGCTCGGCCCGGCAGTTGCGGCTGGGCTGTGCGGGCCCGCTGCGCGAGCTGCGCGGCAGCCTCAAGCTGGCCTGGGACGAGCGCGCCCGCGGCGACGGCTGGGACGGCGGGTTGCAGGCCGTGGCCGACGCGGCGCAGGCCGTGGTCGACGCGCTGGCCGAGGTGGTCGCCATCGGCCCGGACTTCGACAAGCTGCAGCAGCGCGCGCTGTCCATTGCCGAGCGGGTGGCGCTGTTCGTGCAGCCGACCGCTGTCGAGCGGGTGCGCTGGATCGACGTGTCGCCGCAGCAGGCGCGGCTGGTCGAGTCGCCGCTGGACATCCGCGAGATGCTGGCCGAACAGCGCCAGGCGGCACGCAAGGCCTGGATCTTCACCTCGGCGACGCTCGGCGACGACGACAAGCTCGGCTGGTTCACGGCCGCCACCGCGCTGGAGGACGCGACCACGCTGCGCGTCGGCAGCCCCTTCGACTATGCGGCGCACGCACGCTTGTGGGTGCCGACGCCGTTCCCGAAGCCGAACGACAGCGCCCATGCGCCGGCCGTCGGTGCGCTTGCCGCGCGTTGTGCGCGGGCGTTGCGCGGTCGCTGCTTCGTGCTGACGACCACGCTGCGTGCATTGCCGCTGATCGCCGAGGCACTGCGCGACGCACTGGCCCGCGACGGCGCGACGATCGACGTGCTGGTGCAGGGCAGCCAGCCGAAGCGCGCGCTGCTGCAGCGCTATGGTGACGGCCGCGACTGCGTGCTCGTCGGTTCGCAGAGCTTCTGGGAAGGCATCGACGTGCCCGGCGATGCGTTGCAGTGCGTGATCATCGACAAGCTGCCGTTCCCGCCGCCGAACGACCCGCTGGTGCAGGCGCGGGTGAAGAAGATCGAAGCGCGTGGCGGCAACGCCTTCGGCGAGTACTTCGTCGCCGAGGCCGCGGTGTCGCTGAAGCAGGGTGCCGGCCGGCTGATCCGCAGCGAGACCGATCGCGGCCTGCTGGTGGTCTGCGATCCGCGCTTGCGCCAGATGAGCTATGGCGCGCGGCTGCGCGCGGCGCTGCCGCCGATGGGCGAGGTGGCCGGCGAAGCGCAGGCCTTCGCCTGGCTGGCCGAGCTGACGGCGCTGCACTGACCCCGCGACGGTGGGATCAGTTCCAGATGTGCCACCACGACTTGCCGGTCCTGCTCAGGCCCTGGCTGGGGAATTTGCTGTTCGGGTAGTTCTTCTGGAACACACGGCTCGCGTCGTCGCGCAGCGTCTCCAGGCCGAGCCGGTCGTAGCTCTGCACCATGATGAACAGCGCCTCCTCGGTGGCCGGCGCACCATCGAAGTCGGTCACCGCCTGCTGCGCACGGTTCACCGCCGCCACGTAGGCGCCGCGGCGATAGTAGTAGCGCGCCACGTGCAGCTCGTATTCGGCCAGCGTGTTCACGATGTAGTCCATGCGCACGCGCGCGTCTTCGGCGTAGGGCGAATCGGGGAACTGCGCGACCAGCTGCTTGAACGCCTGGTAGGCGTCGCGCGACGCCTTCGAGTCGCGTTCGGCCAGATCCTGCCCGGCCAGGCTGCCCATCACGCCGATGTCGTCGTTGAAATTGATGACGCCGCGCAGGTACAGCGCGTAGTCGAGCGCCGGGCTCGACGGGTTCAGCTTGATGAAGCGGTCGATCGCGGCCAGCGCCTGGGGCCGCTCGCCGCTGCGCCAGTACGCATAGGCCAGGTCGATCTGCGCCTGCTGCGCGAGGATCGTGCCGGCGGCGCGCCCCTCGACACGCTCGAGCGTCTTGATCGCGCTGTCCCAGGCGCCGGAAGCCATGTCCTCCTTGGCGTCTGCATACAATTGATCGACACCCGGCGGCACGTTCGACCCCGCAGGTCTGCCCTGTTGCTGCGGCGCAGCCGGCGGGGGATCTTTCGGCTTGCTGCTGCACCCGGCGAGCGCCAGGCTCACCAGCGCAAGCGCCGCGATCAGGCGCCGAACATGAAAGACCGTCATTGACATGGTGGCACCGGAGGCGCCAGCGGCTGCGGGAAACCGCGCGGATTATAGGGAGCGCCCCGCAGGCGACGACCCGGCCGATCCGCTGGAAGGCGTCGAGCTGCGTGAGGCCGGCGTCGATGCCGCGCTGCACGGCCAGCGGCTGGACAAGGCGCTGGTCACGCTGGCGCCGGAGTTCTCGCGCAACCATCTGCAGTCGCTGATCGAGCGCGGCCACGTGCGGGTCGATGCCCAGGTGGTGACGCAGGCCGCGCGCAAGCTGCGCGCCGGCCAGCAGCTGCGGCTCGAACTGGTGCCCACCGACGAAAGCCTGGCTTTCCGCGCGCAGCCGCTGGCCCTGGACATCGTGTTCGAGGACGAGCACCTGCTGGTGCTGAACAAACCTGCCGGGCTGGTCGTGCACCCGGCGCCGGGCAACTGGTCGGGCACGCTGCTCAACGGCCTGCTCGCGCACCATGCGGCGGCCGCCGCGCTGCCGCGTGCCGGCATCGTGCACCGGCTGGACAAGGACACCTCGGGGTTGATGGTGGTGGGCAAGACGCTGGCGGCGGTGACGGCGCTGACGCGCGCCATCGCTGCGCGCGACGTGCAGCGCCACTATCTTGCGTTGGTGCACGGCGACGTCGGCTGGGCCGAGCGCCGCATCGAGCAGCCGATCGGCCGCGACCCGGCATCGCGCGTGCGCATGGCGGT
>DAORHX010000333.1:0-4560 GCA_035438245.1 Rubrivivax sp. | reverse complement strand
CGCCAGGCCAACTTGTCGAACGATCTGGAGCCCCCTCCTGGAGGGGGCTCGGGGGAGCGGTGCATAGCGCCCACAGGCGCAATGCGGCCGCAGGCCGCTTCGCGCCGCGTGCCGTCGCTCGATGCCTTGCGTTTCAGTTCCCGGCAGGGCGCCGCGGCGGCAGCGGCGGCGCCGCCAGGTTGGGCCGCTGCTGCATCTGCGGCAGCTCGGGCTGGCGGCCCTGCGCCAGCTGCAGCGCGGTGGCCAGCGCCGTCTCCAGCTGCCGGTCGCGGCCGGCGGCGGCGTCCTGCGGTGCGTTGTCGACCTCGACGTTCGGGTCGGTGCCGTGGTTCTCCACGCCCCAGCCGACGTCGCGGAACCAGAACGAGTATTCCGGCTGCGTCGTCTCGGTGCCGTCGACCAGCAGCGTGCGCGGCCAGATGCCGATGACGCCGCCCCAGGTGCGCGTGCCGACCAGCGGGCCGATGCCCATCAGCTTGAAGCCGTGGGCGAAGATGTCGCCGTCGCTGCCGGCGTGCTCGTTGCACAGCGCTACCACCGGGCCGGCCGCCGACTCCTCGGGGTAGGGCATGGTGCGGCCCCAGCGCGGCACGTTGTAGGCGATGCGTTTGCGTGCCACCTTCTCCAGCAGCAGCTCGGAGACATGGCCGCCGCGGTTGTAGCGCAGGTCGACGATCAGCGCGTCGCGGTCGCATTCGGCGCCGAAGTAGCGGTGGAACTCGGCGAAGCCGTCGGCCATCATGTCCGGCAGGTGTAGGTAGCCGACGCGCCCGCCCGACTGCCGGTGCACCCATTCGCGGTTGCGCTCGACCCACTCGCGGTAGCGCGCCGGCACCTCGTCGGTGAGCGTGGTCACCAGCACGCGGCGCTGCGTCGCGGCAGCACCGATGCCCGAGGCCAGCGTCAGCTCGACCTTGCAGCCGGCCTGGTGCACCAGCAGCGCCTGCGGCGGCCGTTCGCGCGACACCGGCTGGCCGTTGATGGCGACGATGCGTTCGCCGACGCGCGCTTCGACGCCGACCGCATGCAGCGGCGAATCGGCCTGCGCGTCCCAGGCGTCGCCGCGCACGATGCGCGTGATCTCGAAGCTGCCGTCCGCCGGCACCAGCCGCAGGTCGGCGGCGAGGTGGCCCAGCGCCACCTGCGGCGGCCGGCGGTGGTCGCCGTCGGCCTCGTAGGCGTGCGAGGTGCCGAGCTCGCCTTGCAGCTCCCAGATCAGGTCGGACAGCTCGGCGCGCGTGGCCACTCGCGGCAGCAGCGGCTCGTAGCGGCGCAGCATCGCCGGCCAGTCGACGCCGGACATGTCGGCCACCCAGAAGTGGTCGCGCTGCAGCCGCCACACCTCGCGCAGCATCTGCCGCCACTCGGCCCGGGGGTCGACCGACACGCGCACGCGCTGCAGGTCGATCCAGCCGCTCTTGCGCGACGGCGTGTCGCTGTCGCCGGCTCCGTCGCGCCGCTCCTGGCGATGGTCGACGGCGATGGCGCGCAGCCGCCGGCCGTCGCGCACCAGCACCGTCGTGTGGTCGGCGGCGAGCTGGAAGTCGTCGGCCTTGTCCATCAGCGTGTCGGCCTGCTGGCTGTCGAAGTCGAAGACCTCCAGCCGGCCGGTGCTTTCCTTGTGGCCGCCGCGGCCCTGCTGGCCTTCGATCGGCAGCACCGTCCACAGCACCTTGCCCTGCGCCGCGCCGGCGAGCTTGCCGAAACGCCCTTCGACCACCGGGAACGCGGCGATGCGCTGCGCGATGCCGTCCAGGTCGACGCGCAGCGGCGCCTTGGCGGCCGGCTTGTCGGCGGCGTCGTCCTTGTCCTCCTCCTTCAGCCCCTTCGGCTCGCGCTCGAACGGCGCGTTCCCGCCGGCCTGCAGCGCCACCAGGTAGGGCCGCGCCGCGCGCGGGAAGCTCATCTCGAACTGCACGGCGTCGTACACCGGGTCGTAGGTGCGCAGCGACAGGAAGTACAGCCAGCGCCCCTGCGGGTCGAAGCTCGGGCTGTAGTCGCGGAACTCGGGCTGGGTCACCAGGGTGCAGGTGCCGGAAGCGACCTCGCACAGCTTGATCGCGCGCTGCCGGGCGCTGACCTGGATGCTGTAGGCCAGCCAGCTGCCGTCGGCCGACCAGGCCAGGTCCTCGCAGCGCCCGGCGTCGCTGTGGTCGACCTGCATGCACGCGCCGCTGGCGGTGTCGCCGAGCCACAGCTGGTTGCGATGCGTGGCGATGGCCACGCGCGTGCCCACCGGCGCGGCGCGCAGGCTGTCCACCGCGCCGCAGTCCCAGTCGAGCGCACGCGGCGCGCCGCCGTCGTGCAGCTCCAGGCGTTCCTCGCCGCTGGCGTCGCTGACGGCGATCAGCGTCCTGCCGTCGGCCAGCCACTGGCCGTGGCGGTAGCGCACGCCGTCGCCGACGCCGTGCTGGCTGACCGCACCTTCCCACAGCGGCATCGTGAACAGCTTGCCGCGCAGGTCCAGCGCGAGGCTGTGGCCGGCCGGGTGCAGCTGCATCGCGCCCAGGTGCGCATCGGCCGGCACGAAGCGGCGCGCCGCCTGCGTGCGAGCGCTGGGCACCTCGATGTCCAGCGCGCGCGGCGCGCTGCTGGCGGGGTCCAGCAGCCACAGCCTGGCGCCGCATTGGTAGACGATGCGCCGGCCGTCGCTCTGGGCGTGGCGCGCGTAGGTCGCGTCGTGGTCGGTGTGGCGGCGCAAGTCGCTGCCGTCGGGCCGGCACGAGTAGATGTTGCCCACGCCCTCGGCATCGGACACGAAGTACACACGCTCGCCGATCCACATCGGGCAGCTCAGGTTGCCCTGCAGCTCGGCCATGCGGCGGAAGTGGCCGCTGCCATCGGCGTCGATCCACAGGTGGCCGGCGGTGCCGCCGCGGTAGCGCTTCCAGCGTGCCGGGTCGGCGGTGTTGCGGCCGATGATGCGCGCCGCGCCGGGCCCGAACGCCAGGTGGTTGACCTGTCCCAGCTGCAGCGGCTGCGGCATGCCGCCCTCGGGCGCGATGGTGTAGGCCTGATGGTTGCGGAAGAAGGGCTGGCCCCAGGTGCTGACGAACAGGATGTGGCCCTGCGGCGTCCAGCCGCGCACCAGCGTGTCCGGGCCCAGCCAGGTCAGGCGCCGCGCCGGGCCGCCGCTGGCCGGCATCAGGTAGACCTCGGGGTGCTGCTCGTCGCGGCCGATGTAGGCGAGCCAGCGGCCGTCGGGCGACAGGCACGGCGTCGCCGGCTCCGACAGCCCCGCGGTCAGCCGCTGCGCGACGCCGCCGTGCACGCTGGCGCGCCACAGGTCGTCGTCGCTGACGAAGACCACGGTGTCGCCGTGCAACGTGGGCTGGCGCAGGTAGGCGTCTTCGATCATGGCGGGGCAGCAGGCGGTCGAGCGGGGGCGCGAAGTATGCGCCGACGGCGTCGCCGAGGAGACAGCGCAGATTTGCTACCGTGCGGGGTTGCAACCCATCCACGGAGTCGACGATGAATTACCGCTGTGCGCACCGCTGGGCCTTTCCCAAGTGGGGCGGCGCCCTGGAGCAGACGAGTGAGGATCTGGCCGCACCGGCCGGCCACGAGGTGACGGTGCGCATCACGCATTGCGGCATGTGCCATTCGGACCTGCACATCCAGGCCGGCGGCTTCGACATGGGCGGCGGCAAGATGTCGTCGCTGGAGCGCAGCGGCACGGCGCTGCCGGTGACGATGGGCCACGAGATCGGCGGCGAGGTGGTCGAGGTCGGCCCCGAGGTCAGGGACCACCAGGTCGGCGACAAGGTCATCGTCTACCCGTGGCTGGGCTGCGGCCAGTGCCCGACCTGCGAGCGCGGCGACGAGCACCTGTGCCTGCGCGCGATGCGCAACATCGGCATGCAGTTGCCGGGCGGCTATGCCGACCTGGTGCGCGTGCCGCACGCCAAGTACCTGGTCGGCATCGGCAGCCTGGAGCCGGCGCGTGCCGCCACCTTCGCCTGCGCCGGCATCACCGCCTACGGCGCGATCCGCCAGCTCGACCCGCTGCAGGCCGACGACCACGTCGTGGTCATCGGCTGCGGCGGCGTCGGCATGACCGCGGTGGCGCTGCTGTCGGCCACCAGCCAGGCCAAGGTCGTGGCCGTCGACCCCGACGCCGCCAAGCGCGAGGCGGCGCTGAAGCACGGCGCGGCGCTGGCCTTCGACCCGGGCGCGCCCGACGCGGCCAAGGCCATCGCCAAGGCCTGCGGCATGAACATCGCCGCGGCGGTGGACTTCGTCGGCGCCGAGTCCAGCTCGTCGCTGGCGGTGAACCTGGTGCGGCGCACCGGGCAGGTGGTCATCGTCGGCCTGTTCGGCGGCGAGTTCCGCATGTCGCTGCCGCTGTTCCCGCTGAAGTCGCTGCGCATCAGCGGCTCCTACGTCGCCGGGCTGAACGAGCTGCGCGAGCTGGTGGCGCTGGCGCAGCGCGTGGCGCTGCCGCAGACCCCGATCGAGCTGCGGCCGATGGCCGGCGTCAACCAGGCGCTGGGCGACCTGGCGCAGGGCCGCGTCGTCGGCCGCGTGGTGCTGCAGCCCTGAGCCTGGCCGCCGCGGCGC
>DAORHX010000332.1:0-4571 GCA_035438245.1 Rubrivivax sp. | reverse complement strand
CTGCAGCGCCACCTGAAGGTGCTGGGCATCTTCTGCCGGCTGAAGCACCGCGACGGCAAGCCGGCCTATGCGGCCGACCTGCCGCGCTTCTTCGCCTACGCGACCAAGGTGGCGATGCGCTATGCGCCGCTGCGTCCGCTGCTGTCGCTGCTGGAGCCGATGAGCGGCATCAAGCCGACGCAGGCCTTTTCGATGCGCTGATCAGCGGCCGATCAAGGGCAGGCGGCCACCACCTGCGCCACCGCGGCGGTGAGCTTCTTGCCGTAGGGCACGTGCAGGAACTCGTTCGGCCCGTGCGCATTGCTCTTCGGGCCGAGCACGCCGCAGACCATCAGCTGCGCTTGCGGGAAACCGGCCTGCAGCATGCTCATCAGCGGGATCGTTCCGCCCTGGCCGATGAAGCCGACCGGTGCGCCGAAATGCGCGGCGGACGCGGCGTCCAGCGCCTGCGCGAGCCATGGCGCGAGCTGCGGCGCGTTCCAGCCGGTGGCGGCGCTGTCCGGGCGGAAGCTGACCTTCGCGTTGTAGGGCGCGTTGTCCTCGAGCAGCGTCTTCAACTGCTGCGTCGCCGCCGCGCCGTCGACCAGCGGCGGCAGGCGCAGGCTCAGCTTGAACGCGGTGCGCGGCCGCAGCACGTTGCCCGCGCTGTGCAGCGGCGGGAAGCCGTCGACGCCGGTGACGCTCAAGGTCGGGCGCCAGGTGCGGTTCAGCAGCACCTGCACCGGGTCGGTGGTGGTCGGCAGCACCGGCCCGCCGTCGGCACCGCAGGCCCACGGGAAGCGCTTGTAGACCTCGTCCTTCAGGATGGCCGCGGTGGCGCGCGCCTGTTCGACCCGCTGCGCCGGCACCTCGCAATGGAAGCTGCCCGGCAGCAGCGTGCCGGTGCGCGAATCCTCGAGCCGGTCGAGCACATGGCGCAGGACGCGAAAGCTCGACGGCACCACGCCGCTGGCGTCGCCGGAATGGATGCCTTCGCTCAGCACCTCGACCTCGAGCACGCCGCTGACCATGCCACGCAGGCTGGTGGTCAGCCACAGCTGCTCGTAGCTGCCGGCGCCGCTGTCCAGGCACACCACCAGGCCGACATCGCCGAGCCGCGCGCGCAGCAGATCCAGGTACGCCGGCAGGTCCGGCGAGCCGCTTTCCTCGCAGGTCTCGATCAGGCCGACGCAGCGTGGCCGTGCGATGCCCTGGGCATCCAGCGCCTCGATCGCGGTGATCGCCGCATACACCGCATAACCGTCGTCGGCGCCGCCACGGCCGTAGAGCCTGCCGTTCTCCAGCTTCGGCGTCCACGGCCCCAGGTCGCTGCGCCAGCCGTTGAACTCGGGCTGCTTGTCGAGGTGGCCGTAGAACACCACGGTGTGCGTGCTGCCGGCGCGTGTCGCCGGCACGTCGAAGAAGATCAGCGGCGTGCGCCCTTCGAGCCTGATCACTTCCAGCGTCAGGCCGCGCACCTTGCGCCCTTCGACCCACGTGGCGGCGTCGCGCACCACGCGGTCCAGCAGGCCGTGCGCCTGCCAGTCGGCATCGAACATCGGGCTCTTCGCCGGCACGGCGATGTAGTCGGTCAGCGCCGGCACGATGCGTTCGTCCCAGCTGCGTTCGGCGTACGCGCCCAGCGCGGTGGCTTCGTCGGCTTGCAGCGGCAGGTTCGGGTCACGCGCGTTCATCGCAGGGCCTCCTCGTCGGGTGAATGGCGCGGGGTCGGCAGCGCCGTGCCGGTCAGACCATCGGCTTGTGCTTCGCGCGGCCCGGTTCCGGCGCGGCGGCCTTGTCGGCCAGCGCATCGATCACCGCCATCGCCGCCACGTAGGCCGCGGTGTGCGCCGCCTCGTCCTTCGCCCGGCGGTCCAGGTGCGCCGCCAGCCGCAGCGCCAGCGGCGACAGCGCCGCGGGGCTCTGGGGCAGCAACAGTTCCCAGGCCTCGAGGCCGAAGGCCCTGCCGATGCGCTCGAGCTCGTCGACGCGCGTCGACACCACCGCACGCCGGATGCGATCGAGCGTGCCGTTGCTGACGCCGCTGGCTGCCGTGATCTTCGGCAGCGTGTTCAGCTCGGGGTGCGCAGCCATCATCGCGCGCAGATTGGCCGCCAGGATGTCGCGGGGACGCATGCCGCGAGTGTGCCGCACAAAACGTGCCGACGACGGGATCCCGGACACTGGGGGCGGGTCTTCCGGTGTCAGCGCTCGGGGATGCGCTCGACATCGGCCAGCCAGACGGCGGCCTCGGCGTCGCTGGGCGCGCGCCAGTCGCCGCGCGGCGACAGCGAGCCGCCGGAGCCGACCTTCGGCGCGTTCGGCACGCACGAGCGCTTGAACTGGCTGGTCTTGAAGAAGCGCCAGACGAAGCTGCGCAGATGGCGCTTGATCTCGCCCAGGCCGTAGGCCTGGCGCCGCACGTGCGGCCCCTCGGGCCAGGCGCCGGCCGCGGCGTCGTGCCACGCGGCATGCGCCAGGTAGGCGACCTTGCCGGGCGCGAAGCCGAAGCGCAGCGTGTAGTAGAGGAAGAAGTCGTGCAGGTCGTAGGGCCCGATCTGCGCCTCGGTGCTCTGGCCCGGCTGGCCGGCGCCGTCCTCGGCGGCATCGCCGGGCACCAGCTCGGGGCTGATCTCGGTGTCCAGGATGTCGAGCAGCACCTGCGGCTCGGGCACCAGCGCCTGGCCGCTCTCGGCCACCCAGCGCACCAGGTGCTTGATCAGCGTCTTCGGCACGCTGGCGTTGACGTTGTAGTGCGACATGTGGTCGCCCACGCCGTAGGTGCACCAGCCCAGCGCCAGCTCGCTCAGGTCGCCGGTGCCGACGACCAGCGCATCGTGGAAGTTGGCCAGCCGGAACAGGTGGCTGGTGCGTTCACCGGCCTGCACGTTCTCGAAGGTGAGGTCGTACTGCTTGCGGCCCTCGGCGTAGGGGTGGCCCAGGTCCTTCAGCATCTGCTCGCAGCTCGGCCGGATGTCGATCTGCCGCGCGTCGCAGCCGATGGCGCGCATCAGCCGCCAGGCCTGGTCGAGCGTGCGTGTGCCGGTGGCGAAGCCGGGCAGGGTCACGGCGAGGATGTTCGTGCGCGGCAACTGCAGCGCATCCATCGCGCGCGCACACACCAGCAGCGCATGCGTCGAGTCGAGCCCGCCGGAGACGCCGATCACCAGCTTGTCGATGCCGCTGGCCGCCAGGCGCTGCGTCAGGCCCTGCACCTGGATGCGGTAGACCTCGTGGCAGCGCTCGTCGCGCTGCGCCGCATCGGCCGGCACGTACGGGTAGCGCTCGACGCGCCGCTGCAGCGCCTGCGGCGGCAGGGCGCCGAGCGTGAACGGCACGCGGCGAAAACGCTCGATGCGATCGCCATGGCGTGCCGCCGACTGCCCGAAGCTGGTCTGGCGCATGCGCTCGCGCGCCAGCCGTTCCAGGTCGACGTCGGCGCACAGCAGCTGCGAGCCGTCGGCGAAGCGCTGCGACTCGGCCAGCAGCTGGCCGTTCTCGCACACCAGCGCCTGCCCGTCCCAGGCCAGGTCGGTGGTCGATTCCCCCTGGCCGGCCGACGAATAGGCGTAGGCCGCCAGGCAGCGCGCCGACTGCGCGGCGGCCAGCGCGTGGCGGTAGGCGGCCTTGCCGACGGTGACGTTCGACGCCGACAGGTTCAGCAGCACGGTGGCGCCGGCCAGCGCGGCGTAGGACGACGGCGGGATGGGCACCCACAGGTCCTCGCAGATCTCGACGTGCAGGCACAGCTGCGGGTGGTCCTGCGCCTGGAACAGCAGCTGTGCGCCGAACGGCAGCTGCTGGCCGAGCAGCGTGATCTCGGTGCTGCGCGCATGGTCGGCCGGGTTGAACTGGCGCGCCTCGTAGAACTCGCCGTAGTTCGGCAGGTAGGTCTTCGGCACGACGCCGAGCAGCCGCCCGCGCTGCAGCACCGCCGCGCAGTTGAACAGCGCATGGTCGACGCGCAGCGGCAGGCCCACCACGGCCAGCGTGGCCACGTCCGCGCTGGCGGCGACGATGCGCGCCAGCGCCGCCTCGCAGCCGTCGAGCAGCGCGCGCTGGTGGAACAGGTCGTCGCAGGTGTAGGCCGACAGCCCGAGCTCCGGAAACACGACCAGCGCCGCGCCGTCCTGGGCCGCCTGCCGCAGCAGCGCGATGCTCTGCTCGGCGTTGAAGGCCGGGTCGGCGACGCGGCAGCGCGGCACCGCCACCGCCACGCGCGCGAAGCCGTGGCGGTACAGGTCGAAGAAGGGCGCGGTGTCGGTCACGGCAGGCACTCGGTGGGCGCCATTGTGGACCGGCGTGCGCCGCCGCGGGTCGCGCGGCGGCAGGCGTGCGCCGAAGGCGCCGATTCAGGCGGCGGCTTCCAGCGCCGGCAGCGGGCCGAAGAAGCCGGTGACGCGCTGCAGCCGGCCCTGCGCATCGAGCTGCGCGAAGTCGATGCCTTCCAGCACCACGCGGCCGTCGGGCGCCAGCAGCTGCCAGCCATAGCGCGCGGCGCCGTGGTGCAGGTCGATGCCGCTGCTGCGGCGCAAGCGGTGGCCCGGGAACTGCGCCAGCAGGTGGTCGGCCTGGTCGACGATCTGCGCATG
>DAORHX010000331.1:0-4584 GCA_035438245.1 Rubrivivax sp. | reverse complement strand
CGCGGCGGCGCTGGCCCCGGCCGAGCGCGTACTGGCGCTGCCCGCCGACGTGCGCGACCCGGCGCAGGTGGCGCAGGCCGTGGCCGCGGTGCAGGCGCGCTTCGGCCGGCTGGACGCGCTGGTCAACAACGCCGGCATCGCGGTGTTCAAGCCGCTGCTGGCGACCGGCTTCGACGAATGGCGCGACGTCATGGCCACCAACCTGGACGGGCCGTTCCTGTGCACGCAGGCCGCCGCGCCGCTGATGCTGGAGAACGGCGGCGGCGCGGTGGTCAACATCGCCTCGATCTCCGGCCTGCGCGCCAGCACGCTGCGTGTCGCCTACGGCACCAGCAAGGCGGCGCTGATCCATCTGACCAAGCAGCAGGCGGCCGAACTGGGCGACGTGGGCATCCGTGTCAACTGCATCGCGCCGGGGCCGGTGGACACGGCGATGGCCCAACTGGTGCACAGCGCCGCGATCCGCGCCGCCTACCACGACAGCATCCCGCTGGGGCGCTACGGCACGCCGGAGGAGATCGCCGCCGGCATCGGCTTCCTGTGCAGCGACGCCGCCAGCTACATCAACGGCCAGACGCTGGCCGTCGACGGCGGCTTCGATGCCACCGGCATCGGCCTGGCCGACTTGCGCCGCGATCGCGGCCAGGCCTAAATTCCACTTTTCGCAAGGAGCATCAGCATGGGCGCACCGGAAGCTTTCACCGCCACCAGCGACGTCGGCCACTACATCGGCGGGCGCATCGTGCCCGGCAGCAGCGGCCGGCAGCAGCCGGTCTACAACCCGAGCACCGGCAAGGTCGCGCGGCAGCTGGCGCTGGCATCGGCGCAGGAGGTGGCTGCCGCGGTGGCCAGCGCGCAGGCGGCCTTCCCCGCCTGGGCCGACACGCCGCCGATCCGCCGCGCGCGCGTGCTCAACGCCTTCCTGCAGCTGCTGATGCAGCACCGCGACACGCTGGCGGCGATGATCACCGCCGAGCACGGCAAGGTCTTCACCGACGCGCAGGGCGAGGTCACGCGCGGCATCGACATCGTCGAATTCGCCTGCGGCATTCCGCAGCTGCTGAAGGGCGACTACACCGACCAGGTGTCCACCGGCATCGACAACTGGACGCTGCGCCAGCCGCTGGGTGTGGTGGCCGGCATCACCCCCTTCAACTTCCCGTGCATGGTGCCGCTGTGGATGTTCCCGGTGGCGCTGGCCTGCGGCAACGCCTTCATCCTGAAGCCCAGCGAGCGCGACCCTTCGCCATCGCTGTTCATGGCGGAGCTGCTGAAGCAGGCCGGCCTGCCCGACGGCGTGTTCAACGTCGTGCAGGGCGACAAGGTAGCGGTGGACGCGCTGCTGACGCACCCCGACGTCAAGGCGCTGAGCTTCGTCGGCTCGACGCCGATCGCGCAGTACATCTACGAAACCGGCGCGCACCACGGCAAGCGCGTGCAGGCGCTGGGCGGCGCGAAGAACCACATGGTGGTGATGCCCGACGCCGACATCGAGCAGGCGGTGGACGGGCTGATCGGCGCCGGCTACGGCAGTGCCGGCGAGCGCTGCATGGCCATCAGCGTGGCCGTGCTGGTGGGCGACATCGGCGACAGGATCGTGCCCAAGCTGGCCGAACGCGCCAAGGCGCTGAAAATCAAGAACCCGATGGAGCTCGACGCCGAGATGGGGCCGATCGTCACGCAGCAGGCGCTGCAGCGCATCGAGGGCTACATCGACATCGGCACGAAGGAAGGCGCGAAGCTGGTGGTCGACGGCCGCGGCCACAAGGTGCCCGGCCACGAAGGTGGCTTCTTCACCGGCGGCACGCTGTTCGACCAGGTGACGCCGCAGATGCGCATCTACAAGGAAGAGATCTTCGGCCCGGTGCTGAGCTGCGTGCGCGTGAAAGACCTGGCCGAAGCGGTGCAGCTGGTCAACGCCCACGAGTTCGGCAACGGCGTGGCCTGCTACACCAGCGACGGCCACGTCGCGCGCGAATTCGCGCGGCGCGTGCAGATCGGCATGGTCGGCATCAACGTGCCCATTCCGGTGCCGATGGCCTGGCACGGCTTCGGCGGCTGGAAGCGCAGCCTGTTCGGCGACATGCATGCCTACGGCGAAGAAGGCGTGCGCTTCTACACCAAGCAGAAGAGCGTGATGCAGCGCTGGCCGGAGACGATCGCCAAGGGCGCCGAGTTTGTGATGCCGACGGCGAAGTGAGCGGGGTTTATCTGACGCGGGCCGCGCTGGCGGTATCGAAACCCTCGATCAGCCGGCGGCCCGCTCGCCCATCGCAGGAACCATGAACCCGCTGCCACCCCCGCCCGCCCTGCTGCCGATGACCCATATCGACTGCGAGGTGCGCACGCTGGTCACGCTCGGCCCCGGCCCCTATGGCGAGCGCCGCTACGTGCCGCTGGGTGGCGGCACGGTGCGCGGGCCCGAACTGAACGGCACGCTGGTGGAAGGCGGCGTCGACTGGCAGGTGAGCCGCGCCGACGGCGTGCTCGACATCGCCGCGCACTACGTGATCCGCACCGATGACGGCGCGCTGGTCGAGGTGCAGAGCAACGGCCTGCGCCACGGCCCGCCCGAAGTGATGGCGCGGCTGGCGCGCGGCGAGGCCGTGGCCCGCGACGAGTATTTCTTCCGCACGCTGGTGCGCTTCACCACCGGCGCGCCGCGCTGGGCGCACCTGAACATGGTCATGGCCATCGCCTGCGGCCAGCGCGAGGCGAACTGGGTGCGGCTGGACCTGTACCGCCTGACCTGAAGCTGTCGACGACCCTCGTTCGCCCGTGCGCAGGCACGGGCGAACGGTGCCGATCAGGTCCCGATCGGCCCCCCATCCTTCTTGCGGATGACGACCGTCGCCGAGCGCGGGCGCCCGCCGCTTTGGTAGTCCGGCCAGTTCGAATACTTCGCCGGCTGTGCCGGGTCGCTGCGGTCGCTGGCGGTTTCGCCCGGGTGCTGGATGTTGATGAACATCGTGCGGCCGTCCGGGGTCAGCGTCACGCCGGTGACCTCGGCGTTGACCGGGCCGGTGAGGAAGCGCCGCACTTCGCCGGTGCTGCGGTCGCAGGCCAGCATCTGGTTGTTGCCCATGCGCTGCAGCTCGCCCTTGTGCATCTGCGAGGCGTGCATGTCGGTCTGCACCCAGAGCACGCCGCGGCGGTCCAGCGTCACGCCGTCCGGGCAGGCGAACAGGTCGCCGCGCAGGTTGCCGCGCGCCTCGGCGCGTTCGTTGGCCGGGTCGCCGGCCAGCAGCAGGTGGCTCCAGCGCAGCGTGGTGGCGTCGAAGTCGCCGTCCTCGGTCCACTGGATGATCTGGCCCATCACGTTGTTGGCGCGCGGGTTGGCGGCGTCGACGCCGGGCATGTCCTTGGCGCCGCGGCTCGAGTTGTTGCTCAGCGTGCAGTACACGGTCTTCGCCGCCTGGTCGATGGCCAGCCACTCCGGGCGGTCCATCTTCGTGCCGCCCAGCAGGTCGCTGGCCTGCCGCGCCTTGATGACCACCGCGCCCTGGTCGGCAAAGCCGCGGGCGGCGTCCAGCGGCCCCTGGCCCTGCACCAGCGGCAGCCAGCGGCCGGTGCCGTCGGCGTCGAAGCGCGCCACGTACAGCGTGCCATGGTCGAGCAGCGTGGTATTCGCCTTCGCGCCGCCCGGCGCGATGCGCTCGCGGCTGACGAACTTGTAGATGTACTCGAAGCGCGCGTCCTCGCCCGAATAGACGACGGCGCGGCCGTCCGCGGTGACGGCGATCCACGCGCCTTCGTGCGCGGCGCGGCCGAGCGCGGTGCGCTTGACCGGTGTGCTGGCGGGGTCGAACGGGTCGATCTCGACCACCCAGCCGAAACGGTGGAACTCGTTCGGATGCCGCTTCGCGTCGAAGCGCTCGTCGTGTTCGGCCCAGCGGAAGAAGCTGGCCTTGCGCAGGCCCCAGCGCTTCTGGTCGGCATCGGGCGCCTCGGGGCCATCGAAGTAGAAGGCGAAGTTCTCCTCGCCGGACAGATAGGTGCCCCACGGTGTCATGCCGCTGGCGCAGTTGTTCAGCGTGCCCAGCACGCGTGCGCCGGCCGGGTCGGCGGCGGTGCGCATCAGCGCGTGGCCGGCCGCCGGGCCGCCGATGGCGAACGGCGTCGCCGCGGTGAAGCGCCGCGCATGGGCCGACGGCCGCACCACCTGCCAGCGTCCCTCGACGAGCCGGATCTCGATCACCGACACGCCGTGCGCGGCCTGCGCCTTGCGCACCTTCTCGGCCGACCAGGTCTTCATGCCGTCGGCGTGCAGCAGGCCGTCGTCGGTGTATTCGTGGTTCATGACCAGCAGGCCGTGCGCGCTGCTGCCGTCGATGGCGTAGTAGTGCAGGCCGTCGTGGTGCATGCCCATCTGCAGCGCCTGGTCGGCCGCGCTGTTGCTGGCGTCCATGCGCCAGGCCGGCATCTGCCCGGGGATGCCGACCGGCTCGCCCCACGGCGCGAAGGCCAGCGCCTCGTAGCCGTCGGGCACCACCAACGTGTCCTGCCGGCCCGGCGGCACCGCGCGGAAGCCGATCAGCGGGGTGCCACTGTCGGCGGGGCTGGCGCAGCCGCCGAGCAGCGGCG
>DAORHX010000330.1:0-4593 GCA_035438245.1 Rubrivivax sp. | reverse complement strand
AGCCCGCGCAACATCTTCCCCAGCAACATCCAGGGCCTGCCCACCTGGTACGAGGCGCGCATCAGCGAGGCCGGCTGGCTCGGCCGGCGCGGCGGCATCGACATGATGGTGGCGATGAACCCGCAGACCTGGGCGCAGGACGTGCGCGAGGTGGAAAGCGGCGGCTACCTGTTCTACGACTCCACCCGGCCGCTGCCGCCCAGCGCCTTCCGCGACGACGTGATCACGCTGGGCATGCCGATCACCGAGATCTGCAACGCCACCTACGACGACCCGCGCCAGCGCCAGCTGTTCAAGAACATCCTCTACGTCGGTGCCCTGGCGCAGCTGCTGGGCATCGACATCGCCGTCATCGAGACGCTGTTCGGTGAGCAGTTCCGCGGCAAGGAGCGGCTGCTGGCGTCGAACGTGCGCGCGCTGCACCTGGGGCGCGACTTCGCCGCCGAACACCTGCGCGAGGTCCAGGTCGGGCTGCGCGTCGAGAAGCGCGACAAGGTCGGCGAGCGCATCCTGGTCGACGGCAACACCGCCGCCGCGCTGGGCTGCGTTTACGGCGGCGCCACGGTCTGCGCCTGGTACCCGATCACGCCGTCGTCGTCGGTGGCCGAGGCGTTCCAGAAGTACTGCGCGAAGCTGCGCGTCGACAAGGGCACCGGCGAGCAGGCCTACGCCATCGTGCAGGCCGAGGACGAGATCGCCTCGATCGGCATGGTCACCGGGGCAGGGTGGAACGGCGCGCGCGCCTTCACCGCCACCTCGGGGCCGGGGGTGAGCCTGATGACCGAATTCATCGGCCTGGCCTACTTCGCCGAGATCCCGGTGACGATCATCAACGTGCAGCGCGGCGGGCCGTCCACCGGCATGCCCACGCGCACGCAGCAGGCCGACATCCTGAGCTGCGCCTATGCCTCGCACGGCGACACCAAGCACGTGCTGCTGTTCCCGCAGGACCCGCACGAGTGTTTCGAACACGCGGCCGCGGCGCTGGACCTGGCCGACCGGCTGCAGACGCCGGTGTTCGTCATGACCGACCTGGACATCGGCATGAACCAGCGCCTGTGCGAGCCCTTCGCCTGGGACGATGCGCGCCGCTACGACCGCGGCAAGATCATGACGGCCGAGATGCTCGAATCGGGCCGCGACTTCGGCCGCTACAAGGACGTCGACGGCGACGGCATCCCGTGGCGCACGCTGCCCGGCACGCACCCGACGCGCGGCAGCTACTTCACGCGCGGCACGACACGCGACGAGTACGCGCGCTACTCCGAGACCGGCCCCGACTACCTGCGCAACGTGCAGCGGCTGGCCGCCAAGTTCCGCACCGCGGCCACGCTGGTGCCGCAGCCGGTGCCGCGCGCGGCGGCGCAGAAGACCCGCTACGGTGTCATCTACTTCGGCTCGACCAGCCCGGCGATGCACGAGGCGCTGCACAGCCTGGCGCAACAGGACGTGCACGTCGACGCATTGCGGCTGCGCGCCTTCCCGTTCCCGGCCAGCGTGCTGGAGTTCATCGACGCGCACGACGAGGTCTTCGTCGTCGAGCAGAACCGCGACGCGCAGATGCGCAGCCTGCTGATCAACGAACTGGCGGTGTCGCCGTCCAGGCTGTTCGCGGTGCTGCACTACGACGGCACGCCGATCACCGCGCGTTTCGTCACGCAGGCCATCCAGCGCCACCTGCAGGCGCGCCAGAACGAGATCTTCCGCCGGGCGAGGAGCACATGACCTACATCGCCAAACCGAAGCTGCACCACCCGACGCTCAGCCCCAACAAGGTCGGCTACACGCGGCGCGACTACGAAGGCAAGATCAGCACGCTGTGCGCCGGCTGCGGCCACGACAGCATCAGTGCGGCGATCATCCAGGCCTGCTGGGAACTCGACATCGAGCCGCACCGCGTGGCCAAGCTGTCGGGCATCGGCTGCAGCAGCAAGACGCCGGACTACTTCCTCGGCGCCAGCCACGGCTTCAACACCGTGCATGGGCGCATGCCCAGCGTGCTCACCGGTGCCAACCTGGCGAACCGCGAACTGCTGTACCTGGGCGTGTCCGGCGACGGCGATTCGGCGTCGATCGGGCTGGGGCAGTTCGCGCACGCCATGCGGCGCGGCGTGCGCATGGTCTACATCGTCGAGAACAACGGCGTCTACGGCCTGACCAAGGGCCAGTTCAGCGCCACCGCCGACCGCGGCTCGAAGTCGAAGAAGGGCGTGCTCAACCCCGACGCGCCGGTGGACCTGATCGGCATGGCGCTGCAGCTCGGCGCCACCTACGTCGCACGCGGCTTCTCCGGCGACAAGGCACAGCTGGTGCCGCTGATCGAAGGCGCGATCCGCCACGGCGGCGCGGCCTTCATCGACGTCATCAGCCCCTGCGTGGCCTTCAACAACCACGAGGGCAGCACGCGCAGCTACGACTACGTGCGCGAGCACAACGACGCGGTCAGCCGCGTCGACTTCATCGACCTGGCGCAGGAAGTGAAGGCCGAGCCCGGCCCCGGCGAGGTCATCACGCTGCCGCAGGCCGACGGCAGCGTGATGCGGCTGCGCAAGCTGCATCCCGGCTACGACCCGACCGACCGCGTCGCGGCGATGAACCAGGTGCAGGCGCTGCAGGCTCGCGGCGAGGTCGTGACCGGGCTGCTCTACGTCGACCCGGACGCGACCGAACTGCATGCCGCGCTGCGCACCAGCGCCACGCCGCTGAACAAGCTGGACGAGGCGGTGCTGTGCCCCGGCCCGGCCGCGCTGGCGAAGATCAACGCCTCGTTCCGCTAGTGCTGGACCCGCTCATCGGCGGCCCCGGCACGAAGGGCTATCCGCACGCCGCGCCGCCGCTGCGCCGTTCGGCCATCGCCGCGCAGCGCTGGAACGTGCTGCGCGGCGACCTGCCGCTGCCGCTGGCGGTGATCCATCGTGACGCACTGGCCGGCAACCTGCGCTGGATGCAGCAGTTCGCGCGCGAGCGCGGCGTCGACCTGGCGCCGCACGGCAAGACGACGATGTCGCCGCAGCTGTTCGCCGCGCAGCTCGACGCCGGCGCCTGGGGCATCAGCTTCGCCAGCGTCGTGCAGGCGCGGCTCGGGCTGGCCGCCGGCGTGACACGCGCGGTGGTGGCCAACCAGGTGCTGGCCGCCGTCGACCTGGACGGCATCGTCGCCGCCTTGCGCGAGCATCCGCAGGCGCGGCTGGTGTTCCTGGTCGATTCGCTCGCGCAGCTCGAGGTGATCGAGGCCTGGTTCGCCACGCGCGACGATGCGCCGGCCGCGTTCGAGGTGCTGCTCGAGCTGGGGCTGGACGGCGGCCGTACCGGCTGCCGCAGCCAGGAGCAGGCGCTGGCGCTGGCGCGACGCCTGCGCGGCAGCCCGGCGACGCGGCTGGTCGGCGTCGAGTGTTTCGAAGGCCTGTGGGCCAGCGGCCGCAGCGCCGACGACGCCGCGCTGGTGCAGTCGTTGATGCAGCGTGTGGTCGCGCTGGCCGAGGCATGCGACGCCGAGCAGCTGTTCGAGGCCGACGAGGTGCTGGTCAGCGCCGGCGGCTCGGCGGTGTTCGACCTGGTGGCGCCGGGACTGAGGCCGGTGCTGTCGCGGCCGGTGCGCGGCCTGCTGCGTTCGGGCTGCTATGTGACGCACGACGACGGCCACTACAAGCGCTATCTGGCGGCGATGGACACGCGACTCGGTTGCGGCCACGGCCTGCACGCGGCGCTGCAGGTGTGGGCGCTGGTGCAATCGGTGCCGGAGCCGGGGCTGGCGTTGCTGACCGCCGGCAAGCGCGACCTGTCCTACGACATCGAGATGCCGGTCCCGGTGCAGTGGTGTCGGCGCGGGCAGGCCGCCGCGGCGCCGGTGCCGGCCGCCTGGACGATCAGCGCGATGAACGACCAGCATGCCTACCTGCGCTGCGGCGCCGGCGACACGACCGTGCAGGTCGGCGATCTAGTCGGGCTCGGCATCTCGCATCCGTGCACCACCTTCGACAAGTGGCGCTGGATGGCGGTGGTCGACGAGCGCTTCGACGTCGTCGATGCCATCGTCACCTGCTTCTGACTACAGCTCGATGACGATCTTGCCGGCGACGCGCCGCTCGGCCATTGCCCTATAGGCCTCGGGCAGCTGCTGGAAGGCGAAGCGCGCGCCGATGTGCGGCCTGAACAGCCCCTGCGCGGCCAACGCCTCGACGGCCTGGCGATTCTGCAGCCCGCGCTCGGGGTCGCGCCGGCCGTATTCGCCGGCACGCACGCCGATCACCGCAAAGCCCTTGATCAGCGGCAGGTTGGTCGGCATGCTGGCAATGCGCCCGCTGGCGAAGCCGACCACCAGCAAGCGGCCCCCCCAGGCGATGCAATGCAGCGAGGCGTCGAACAGGTCGCCGCCGACGGGGTCGAACACCACGTCGGCGCCGCGGCCGTCGGTCAGCGCCTTGACGGCATCGCTCAGACCCTTGGCGCCGGGCTCGACCTGCAGCGTGTGCAGGGCGCCCTCGGCGCGAGCGGCGGCCAGCTTGCTGGCCGAGCTGCCGGTGGCGATGACGGTGGCACCGAGGTGGTGGCCCAGCTGCACCGCCGCCAGCCCGGTGCCGCCGCCGGCACCGT
>DAORHX010000329.1:0-4601 GCA_035438245.1 Rubrivivax sp. | reverse complement strand
CTTCCGCACCTCGATCGCGCATCTCGACCGCGCCGGCCTCGCCGGCGCGCCGGCAGTCGGCGCGGGCGATTCGCCGCGCAGTGCCGGCTGCAGCAGTTGCAGCAGCAGCAGGTGCAGTGCCGCCACCCCCAGCAGCACCAGCAGCCAATTCGGCCGCGTGCGCCTGGCCGTCGGCGGCCAGGCCACCGGCGCTGCGCCGGGTTGCATCGACAGGCCGGAATGCCGCATGCACCGATTGTCGGCGACGCGCGCCTCTGCGGCACACTGGCGTGCCCTGGCCCCCGCAAAGCGCTCCGCGTATCACTCGAATGGACAGCATCACCCTCGGCCGCAGCGACCTGCGCGTCAGCCGCATCTGCCTCGGCACCATGACCTTCGGTGAAGTGCAGGTCGACGAATCGGCCGCGCACCGGCTGCTCGACCATGCGCTGGCCAGCGGCATCGATTTCATCGACACCGCCGAGATGTACCCGGTGCCGCCGAGTGCGCCGCGCTGTGGCGACACCGAACGCATCATCGGCAGCTGGCTGCGCAAGCGCCCCGACGTGCGCGCGCGGCTCGTGCTCGCGACCAAGGCGGCCGGCCCCGCGCGCGGCTATCCCTGGCTGCGCGACGGCAAGGCCGACGTCACTGCCGACGACATCGTCGCCTCGTGCGAAGCCAGCCTGAGGCGGCTGCACTGCGAGGTCATCGACCTGTACCAGCTGCACTGGCCGACGCGCAACGTGCCGATGTTCGGTGCGCTGTACTACGACCCGGCGGCCGAGCGCGAGGTCACGCCGGTGGACGAACAGCTGCGCGGCCTGCAGCGGCTGGTGCAGGCGGGCAAGGTGCGCCACGTGGGTCTGAGCAACGAGACGCCGTGGGGTGTGGCCGAGTTCGTGCGCCAGGCCGACGCGGCGGGGCTGCCGCGCATCGCCAGCGTGCAGAACGCCTACGGCCTGCTGAACCGTTCGGTCGACAACGGCCTGGACGAGCTGATGCACCGCATGCAGGTGTCGCTGCTCGCCTATTCGCCGCTGGCCTTCGGGCTGCTGACGGGCAAGTACGACCGCGGCGGTCTCGACGATGCCGCGCGGCCCGGCCGGCTGTCGCTGTTCGCCAGCATGCAGAAGCAGCGCTGGGGCCGGCCCGAGGCGCTGGACGCGGCGCGGCGCTACAACACGCTGGCGCGCGACCACGGCATGAGCCCGGCGCGGCTGGCGCTGGCTTTCTGCTACCGCAACTGGCGGGTCGCCAGCACGATCATCGGCGTGACCACGCAGGCGCAGCTGGACGAGAACATCGCCGCATGGCAGACCCCGCTGGCGCCCGAGCTGCTGGCCGAGATCGACCGCATCCGCTGGCAGCAGCGCGACCCCGCCCAGTGACATGGCGCGCAAGGAACGCCACGTCAGCGAGACGCCGGCCACCGCGTGGCTGCGCCGGCATGGCATCGCCTTCACCGAACATCCGTACGACTATGTCGAGCACGGCGGCACCGCCGAGTCCGCGCGCCAGCTCGGCGTGGACGAGCATGCGGTGGTGAAGACGCTGGTCATGCAGGACGACAAGGCCGGCCCGCTGCTCGTGCTGATGCACGGCGACCGCGAGGTCAGCACCAAGAATCTGGCGCGTGCGCTGGGGGTGAAGAGCGTGCAGCCCTGCAGCGTCGAGGTCGCGCAGCGCCACAGCGGCTACCAGGTCGGCGGCACGTCGCCGTTCGGCACGAAGAAGGCGATGCCGGTGGCGGTCGAAGCCAGCGTGCTCGCGCTGCCGCGCATCTGGATCAACGGCGGGCGGCGCGGCTTCCTCGTCGGCATCGAGCCGGCGGTGCTGAGCGCGGTGCTCGGCGCGCGCGCGGTCAAGTGTGCGCTGTAGCCGCCGCAGCGGCGGCTAAACTGCCGCGTCCGCACTCGGATCTGCCCGACGCATGTTCTACCTCTACGGTGCGCTGGCCGTGCTGGCCGCCTACCTGATCGGCTCGCTGTCCTTCGCCGTGATCGTCAGCCGCGGCATGGGGCTGCAGGATCCGCGCCACTACGGCTCCGGCAACCCCGGCGCGACCAACGTGCTGCGCTCGGGCAACAAGGCGGCGGCGGTGCTGACGCTGCTGTTCGACGCGCTCAAGGGCTACGTGCCGGTGCTGCTGGCGCTCGTTTTCGGCCCGGCCTTCGGTCTGGGCGAGACCACGGCCGCCTTCGTCGGCCTGGCGGCGTTCGTCGGCCATTTGTGGCCGGTGTTCTTCGGCTTCCAGGGCGGCAAGGGCGTGGCCACCGCCGCCGGCGTGCTGCTGGCACTGAACCCGTGGCTCGGCGCGGCGACGCTGCTGACCTGGCTGATCATCGCCTTCTTCTTCCGCTATTCGTCGCTGGCGTCGATCGTCGCGGCGCTGTTCGCGCCGTTCTACCAGCTGTTGATCTGGGGCGCGTCGCCGTCGCTGCTGGCCATCGCCGCGATGAGCCTGCTGCTGCTGTGGCGCCACCAGGCGAACATGCGCAAGCTGTTTGCCGGCACCGAATCGCGCATCGGCGCCAAGCCGGCGCCGAGCAGCGCCGGGCCGACGCCCAAACATCCATTGAACCAGCATGCGCACGGCCACGGCCACGGCCACGGGCACGCTCACCGAAAGGGACACAAATGACGATCCAGCGATTCGATGTCGGCACACGCCTGTCCGAGATGGCGGTGCACCACGGCGTGTGCTATCTCGCCGGCCAGGTGGCGGCCGATGCGACGCAGGACATCCGCGGCCAGACGCGCCAGGTGCTCGCCGCCATCGACGCGCTGCTGGCGCGCGCCGGCAGCGACAAGTCGCGCATCCTGATGTGCCAGATCTTCATCGCCGACCTGGCCGACTTCGCGGCGATGAACGAGGTCTGGGAGGCCTGGCTGCCGGCCGGCGATGCGCCGCCGCGCGCCACCGTGCTGGCGCAGCTGGCCAGGCCGCAGTGGAAAGTGGAGATGGTGGTCACGGCCGCGGCCGGCTGACGCTCAAAGCGAGACCAGCCCCAGCCGCGACAGCTCGCCGCGGCCCTCGCGCACAATCAGCGGCTCGCCCGACACCAGGTCGATGACGGTGGTCGGCTGCATCGGGCAGGCGCCGGCGTCGATCACCGCCTGCAGCGTCTTCTGGAAGTGCTCGCGGATGGCTTCAGGGTCGTTCAGCGGCTCGCTGTCGCCGGGCAGGATCAGCGTCGTGCCGAGCAGCGGCTGGCCGAGGATCTCGAGCAGGTCCTGCAGCACCTTGTGCGCGGGCACGCGCAGCCCGATCGTGCGCCGCGACGGGTGGCTCAGGCGGCGCGGCACTTCCTTCGTCGCTTCGAGGATGAAGGTGTAGGGGCCCGGCGTGCCCAGCTTCAGCAGCCGGTATTGCTGGTTGTCGACGCGCGCGTAGCTGGCCAGTTCGCTGAGGTCGCGGCACAGCAGCGTCAGGTGGTGCTTGTCGTCGACCTGGCGCAACCGGCGCAGCGACTGCGCGGCCGCCTTGTCGTCGAGCCGGCACACCAGCGCGTAGCTGGAATCGGTGGGCACCGCGGCGATGCCACCTTGCTGCAGGATCTGCGCGGCCTGCTTCAGCAGCCGCGGCTGCGGGTTGTCGGGGTGGACCTCGAAGTACTGCGACATCAGCCCGCCCGTTGCACGCGGTGCTGCAGCGCCGACCACACCGGTGTCAGCTGGCCGGGCAGGTCGGGCAGCGCGCCGAGGTCGGTGCGACTCTCTTCGGGCGAATGGAAGTCGCTGCCGCGCGACGCGAGCAGGCCGAACTCCAGCGCCATGTCGGCGTACTTCAGGTAGTCGGCGCTGCCGTGGCTGCCGGTCACGACCTCGACGCCGCGGCCGCCGTGCGCGATGAACTCGGTGAACAGCGCGTATTCGGCGCTCGGCGAGAAGTCATAGCGCCCGGGGTGCGCGATCACCGCGATGCCGCCGGCATCGCTGATCCAGCGTACCGCGTCACCCAGCGCGGCCCAGCGGTGCGGCACGAAGCCCGGCTTGCCTTCGGTGAGGAAGCGGCGGAACACCTCGTTGGTGTCCGCGCACACGCCGATCTCGACCAGGTAGCGCGCGAAGTGCGTGCGCGAGATCAGCGCCGGGTTGCCGACGTAGCGCAGCGCGCCGTCGAAGGCACCTCTGATGCCGACCTTGGCCAGCGCGTCGGACATCTCGCGCGCGCGCGCATCGCGGCCGCCGCGTGTCGCCGCCAGCCCGGCGCGCAGCGTCGCATCGTCGGCATCGAAGCCGAGGCCGACGATGTGCACGGTGATGCCGGCGAAGCTGACCGAGATCTCGCAGCCGCTCAGGTAGTCCAGCCCGAGCGCGCGCGCCGCGTCGGCCGCGCGCCGCTGGCCGTCGACCTCGTCATGGTCGGTCAGCGACCACAGTTCGACACCGTTGGCCTTGGCGCGCGCGGCCAGCGCTTCGGGTTGCAGGGTGCCGTCGGAAACGACGGAATGGCAATGCAGGTCGGCGTTGAGCAGATTCACTGTCCCGATTGTAGGAAGCCGTCGCGCTGCGCGCCGTCCTGGGGTCACCTGGCTCGTTCGCCACACGCAGAGGTGGGTGGCCGTTCGCGGCGCAAAGCGGAATATCAGAAGTCCGCTGTCCGTGTGAAGAGCCGG
>DAORHX010000328.1:0-4602 GCA_035438245.1 Rubrivivax sp. | reverse complement strand
GCGTGCCGGTCTCGTGGTCGATGATGCCCACCGACATGAACAGCGAGGCCTTGAAGGTCGCGTGGTTCATCATGTGGAACACCGCCGCCACCGCCGCCAGCGGGCTGTTCAGCCCCAGCAGCAGCGTGATGAGCCCGAGGTGGCTGATCGTCGAATAGGCGAGCAGGCCCTTCAGGTCGTTCTGGAACATCGCCGCGTAAGCGCCGAGCAGCAGCGTGCTCAAGCCGGCGCCGCCGACGATCCAGAACCAGGCATCGGTGCCCGACAGCACCGGCCACAGCCGTGCCAGCAGGAACACGCCGGCCTTGACCATGGTGGCCGAATGCAGGTACGCGGACACCGGCGTAGGCGCGGCCATCGCGTGCGGCAGCCAGAAGTGGAACGGGAACTGCGCGCTCTTGCTCAGCGCACCCAGCAGGATCAGGCCCAGGCACAACGGATACAGCGCATGGGCGCGCACCGCGTCGCCCGCCCCCAGCACCGTGTCCAGCTCGTAGCTGCCGGCGATGTGGCCCAGCAGCAGCACGCCGGCCAGCAAGGCCAGCCCGCCGCTGGCGGTGACGGTGAAAGCCATGCGCGCGCCGCGACGCGCGTCCTTGCGGTGCGTCCAGTAGCCGATGAGCAGGAAGCTGAAGACGCTGGTCAGCTCCCAGAACACCACCAGCTGCACCAGGTTGCCGGAGATGACGACACCCAGCATTGCACCCATGAAGCCCAGCAGCAGCGAGTAGAAGCGCGCCGCCGGGTCCTCGGCCGACAGGTAGTAGCGCGCATAGACGATGACCAGCAGCCCCATGCCGCTGACCAGCATCGCGAACATCCAGGCAAAGCCGTCCAGCCGCACCACCAGGTCCACGCCCAGGGCGGGAATCCAGGCGATGCGCTCGGCCAGCACGCCGCCGTCGCGCACCTCGGGGTACAGCAGCCCCAGCGGCACCGCCACTGCCAGCGCCACCAGCGCGGCCCACGACGATTCCAGGTTGCGCGCGTTGGTAGGCAGCAGCGCGGCGACCACGCAGCCGCCGAAGGGCAGGACGAGCAGCAGGAACAAGGACATCGGCGCGGAGTCTAGGTCATCGACCCCGCGCCTCGCGGCTCGGCACGGGCCGGGCCTTCGCCGGCGGGCCGCCTCGGGTCAGAGCCTCGGCAGGCTCTCAGCAGTCGACGTTGCCGACGATGCGCTGCAGCGCGACCGGATCCAGTACCTTGATCTGCCGCTGCTTGACGGCGAGGATGCCGTCGTCCTGGAACTTCGAGAAGCAGCGGCTGACCGTCTCGAGCTTCAGCCCGAGGTAGGTGCCGATCTCCTCGCGCGTCATGCGCAGCACCAGCGACGACGGCGAGAAGCCGCGTGCGCGCAGCCGCTGCGTCAGGTTGAGCAGGAACGCCGCCAGCCGCTCCTCGGCGCGCATGCTGCCCAGCAGCAGCATCACGCCGTGGTCGCGCACGATCTCGCGGCTCATGATCTTGTGGAACTGGCGCTGCAGGTCGGTGAACTCGCGCGACAGCGCTTCCAGCTGCTCGTAGGGGATCACGCAGACCTGCGAGTCCTCCAGCGCCACCGCGTCGCAGCTGTGGCGGTCGCCGCCGATGCCGTCCAGGCCCAGCAGCTCGCCGGCCATCTGGAAGCCGGTAACCTGGTCGCGGCCGTCTTCCGACGACACGCGCGTCTTGAAGAAGCCGGTGCGCACCGCGTACAGCGACTCGAACGCATCGCCGCAGCGGAACAGCAGCTCCCCGCGCTTGAGCGTGCGCCGCGCCGCCACCAGCGTGTCCAGCCGCTCGAGCTCGCGCTCGGAGAAGCCCACCGGCAGGCACAGCTCGCGCAGGTTGCAGTTCGAGCAGGCGACCTTGAACTCCGTGGCCTTGATCGGCGGCGCGGCGGCAGGGGACGTCATGGCCGCGATTGTTCGGGCGTGCCGGGGGGGCGGCCTTGCGCAAGATCAAAATCGCCGCCGCAGCCTTCATGCACCATGCTCGGCCATGACTGCCACCATCGAGCGCGAGCGGGTCGAAGCCGCCCCCGTGCTGTCCGAGGCGCTGCTGCGCCGCTTCGATACGCCGGGCCCGCGCTACACCTCGTACCCGACCGCGGACCGCTTCGTCGAGGCCTTCGGCGAGACCGAGCTGCGCCACGCGCTGCAGCAGCGCGGGCAGGGCGGCGCGGTCGGCAGCGCGACGCCGCTGTCGGTGTACGTGCACATCCCGTTCTGCGAATCGGTGTGCTACTACTGCGCCTGCAACAAGATCATCACCAAGCACCACGAACGCGCGGCCGAATACCTGGACGCGCTCGATGCCGAGATCGCCTTGCTGCTGCGCGAGCTCAAGCCCGGGCAGCCGGTGTCGCAGCTGCACTTCGGCGGCGGCTCGCCGACCTTCCTGTCCGACGCCGAACTGCAGCGCGTGGTGCAGTCGCTGCGCCGCGCCTTTGCCATCGGCGACGGCACCGAGATGTCGATCGAGGTCGACCCGCGCACGGTGACGCCGCAGCGCCTGGCCTTCTGCCACGAACTGGGCTTCAACCGCATCAGCTTCGGCGTGCAGGACTTCGACCCCGCGGTGCAGCAGGCGGTGCACCGCGTGCAGCCCTTCGACAGCGTGCGCATGCTGATGCGCGCGGCGCGCGAACTGGGCTTCAAGTCGATCAACGCCGACCTGATCTACGGCCTACCGCGGCAGACGCCGCAGAGCTTCGCGCGCACCGTCGCGCAGATCGGCGAGCTGCGGCCTGACCGCATCGCGCTGTATGCGTATGCGCACCTGCCGCAGCGCTTCAAGCCGCAGCGCCGCATCGTCGCCGCCGAACTGCCCGACGCGGGGCAGCGCGTGGCGATGCTCGGCGATGCCATCGCCGGCTTTCTCGGCCGCGGCTACCACTACATCGGCATGGACCACTTCGCGCTGCCCGACGACGCGCTGGCGGTGGCCAAGCGGCAGGGGCGGCTGCACCGCAACTTCCAGGGCTACAGCACGCAGCCCGATTGCGACCTGATCGGCCTGGGCGTGTCGGCGATCGGCAAGGTCGGCGCCAGCTACTACCAGAACGTGAAGACGCTGCCCGAGTACTACGACACGCTGCGCCAGCGGCAGCTGCCGGTGCAGCGCGGCATCGCGCTGACGCGCGACGACGTGCTGCGCCGCGCGGTGATCATGGCGCTGATGTGCCAGGGGCGCGTCGAGTTCGAGTCGATCGAGCTGGCGCACCTGGTGCGCATGCGCGACTACTTCGAGCGCGAGCTGCAGGCGCTGCAACCGATGGCCGAGGCCGGCCTGGTGGAGATCGAGCCCGGCGCGATCCAGGTCACGCCGACCGGCTGGTACGTGGTGCGTGCGGTGGCGATGGTGTTCGACCGCTGGCTGCAGAACGACAAGCTGCGCGAGCGCTTCTCGCGCGTCATCTGAGAGCGGGCGCGCGGCCCGCGTCGAGGCGGTGGCCGCCGCCTGCGGCGCCCGCCTTCAGCGCCGGCGCGCCACCAGACCGATCAGCGCCGAGTGGCCGCAATGGCCGCTGCCTTCGGCGACATCGGCCTCGTACTCGCGCAGCTCGACGATGTCCAGTGCGGCAAAGGCCTCGCGCAGCAGCGCCTCGGTGTACAGGTGCGACAGCAGCGGCGGGCCGCCGGTGCGGTACTCGAGCTGCTTGGGCGTGTAGCCCTGCAGCAGCAGCGTGCCGCCGGGCTTCAGGCTGTCGACGATGCGCCTGAACAGCCGCTCGCGCAGCGCCGGGTCGGCGAACTGCACGAAGATCGCCGCCACGCCGTCGTAGGCCGAGCGCGGCCAGTCGAAGCCGTCGCAATCGGCCACCTGGAAGCCGACCTCGACGCCGTGCTCGGCCGCCAGCCGGCGCGCCTTGGCCACGCCGACCTCGGCAATGTCGAAGGCGTCGACGCGCAAGCCGCGCCGCGCCAGCCAGACGCTGTTGCGGCCTTCGCCGTCGGCCACGCACAGCACGCGCTGGCCGGCCGACCAGACGCCGGCGTATTCGCGCAGCCAGGCGTTCGGCTCGGTGCCGAACAGGTAGCCGTCCTCGGCGAAGCGCCGGTTCCAGGTGCCGGCCGGGTCGTCGAAGCCCGTCATGCCGGCTTCGAGTCCTCGCCGATCAGCAGCCTGGCGTCGCCGAGGAACTGGTAGGGCGGCACCTCGAGGTTGGTCGGCGCGGGCTTGTTCTTGAAGACGCGCCCGGCGCCGTCGAAGGTGGAGCCGTGGCAGGGGCAGAAGAAGCCGCCGGGCCAGTCGGCCGGCAGGCTGGGGTTGCTGGTGCCGGCCGGCACCGCGGTGGGCGAGCAGCCCAGGTGGGTGCAGATGCCGACGACGACGAAGATCTCCGGGTTGATCGAGCGCGTGGCGTTGCGCGCATAGGCCGGCTGCTGGTCGCGGCGCGAATCGGGGTCGGCCAGATCGGGGCTGGGGTGCTCGACCGCGGCCAGCATCTCGGGCGTGCGGCGCACGATCCACACCGGCTTGCCGCGCCATTCGACGATCTTCATGCTGCCGGGGGCGATGTCGCCGATGTCGACCTCGACCGCGGCACCCATCGCCCGCGCGCGCTCGCTGGGCGCGAACGAAGCGACGAAGGGCACGGCGGTTGCCGCCGCCGCC
>DAORHX010000327.1:0-4622 GCA_035438245.1 Rubrivivax sp. | reverse complement strand
GGCCAGCTGGCGGCCGTCCAGCTGGCCGGCATCGGCCAGCGGCGGCGTCGCCGCCGCGGCCCAATCGACCTCGGCCAGCTGCAGCTGGCCGGCTTCGAGCACGGTGCCCGCCGGCAGCGGCGCCACCGGCACCCAGGCCGGGGCGAACACTTTCACCGTCACCGGCAAGGTCACGTTCCATGGCGTCGGCCCCTGCACGCAGCGCAGCCCGATGCGGCTGCGGCCCCAGGCGCGCGCCAGCGGCGGCAGGTACGGTTCGATGCGCTCGCACGGCGCCAGCCGCAGGCGGGGATCCAGACGCCCCGGCTCGACCTCGACGCGCACCTGCGGCAGCGCCAGCGCAGCGCCGGCCTGCTCGCCGAGCTGGTGGATGCGCTGCAGCGTCTCGCCGTCGAGGCCGCCATCGGGTTCGGCCGCCTGCGCCGTGCCCAGCGCCGCCAGCCACAGCCAGGTGGCGATCGTCGAGCGGGCGCGGCGCTGCGTGCGCGGGCAAGTGGGTGGATGAGCAGGGGTCACGCCCGGGACTTTAGGTGGCGCCGGCCGCGCACGGCTGCACGAAATGACCGGCCTTCACTGCGCTATTCGGGCTCATGTTTCGCGGCGGCGCTGCCCAGAATGCCGCGGCATGAACCTGCCCCACCTGCCACCACGATGATGCAGCGCCTCGGCGACAGCCTCGACTTCCAGGCGCAGGCGCTGGCGCTGCGCTCCGAGCGGCAGCGGCTGCTGGCCGGCAACATCGCCAATGCCGACACCCCCGGCTACGTGGCGCGCGACCTCGATTTCGCCGCGGCGCTGCGCGAGGCCACCGCCGGCGCGGCCACGCCGGCGCTGACCACGCTGCGCGCGAAGCTGGCGGTGCTGTCCGGCGACGCCGGCAGCGGCAGCGAAGCGCATCTGCGCTATGCCGCCCCCAGCCAGACCAACCTGGACGGCAACTCGGTGGACATGGACCGCGAACGTGCGTCCTTCGCGGACAACAGCGTGAAGTACGAAGCCACGCTGCGCTTCATCAACGGCCACGTGCGCACCATGCTCGATGCGATGAAGTCGCATCAGCAAGGCTGAAGGAGCATTTCATGAGCATGTTCCGCATCTTCGACGTCAGCGGCAGCGCGGTCAGCGCGCAGAGCCAGCGGCTGAACGTGGTGGCCTCGAACCTGGCCAATGCCGACACCGTGGCCGGCCCCGACGGCAAGGCCTACAAGGCACGCCATGTCGTGTTCCAGACCGAGCTGATGGGCCAGGCCGGCGCCGCGGCCGGCGTGCGCGTCGCCGCGGTCGGCGAGGACACGACGCCCGGCCGGCGCGTGCACGACCCCAAGCACCCGGGTGCCGACGCCGAGGGTTATGTCACCTACAGCAACGTCAACACCGTCGAGGAGATGGTGAACATGATCTCGGCCTCGCGTTCGTACCAGAACAACCTCGAGGTGATGAACGCCGCCAAGGGCCTGCTGCTGAAAACGCTGCAGATGGGCAGCTGATGAGCACGATCAGCGCGCTGGCCGACCAGATGAACGCCGCCGCCGGCGCGTCGTCGGCGACGACGAAGAACGAGGCCGGCAGCGAGGACCGCTTCCTCAAGCTGCTGGTCGCGCAGATGCAGAACCAGGACCCGATGAACCCGCTGGACAACGCGCAGGTGACCAGCCAGATGGCGCAGATCAACACCGTCAGCGGCATCGAGAAGCTGAACAGCACCGTCGCCGGGCTGAACGGCCAGCTGGTGCAGCTGCAGGCGCTGCAGGGCGCGACCCTGGTCGGGCGCGACGTCACCGTCGCCGGCAACCGGCTGGCGATCGCCGACGGCGTTGGCGTCGGCGGCTTCGAGCTGAGCTCGGCCGCCGACCAGGTGAAGGTCGAGATCCTCAACGGCGCCGGTCACGTCGCCGGCACGCTGCAACTCGGCGCCCAGAGCGCCGGCCGCCATGCCTTCGAGTGGCCGGCCGGCACGGTGGCCGACAGCGACGGCTACCGCTTCCGCGTCAGCGCCAGCAGCGGCAGCACCAGCGTGCTCGGCGGCACGCTGATGCGCGACCGCGTCGACGCGGTCAGCCACAGCGGCTCGGCCGTCAACCTCGAGCTGCGCCATTCGGGCCCGGTGAGCTACGACACCGTCAAGGCCTTCAACTGAACGACCCCCACGAAAGCACCCCATGAGCTTCCAGCAAGGCCTGTCCGGACTGAACGCCTCGAGCAAGAACCTCGAGGTCATCGGCAACAACATCGCCAACGCCAACACCTACGGATCGAAGGTCTCGCGCGCCGAGTTCGCGTCGGTCTACGCCAGCTCGCTGAACGGCGCCGGCACCAACCTGGTGGGCATCGGCACCACGCTGCAGACGGTGGCGCAGCAGTTCACGCAGGGCAACGTCTCGACCACCGACAACCCGCTGGACCTGGCGATCAACGGCGGTGGCTTCTTCCAGGTGACCGACGGCAACAGCCAGGTGAGCTACACGCGCAACGGCCAGTTCAAGCTGAACCGCGACGGCTATCTGGTGAACAACGCGCAGGACAAGCTGCTCGGCTACGTCGCCGACAGCAACGGCGTCATCCAGCCGGGCCGCGCGGTGCCGCTGCAGCTGCCGACCAGCGGCATCGAGCCGAGCGCGACGACACGTGCCGCGATGGAGCTGAACCTCGACGCGCGCAAGGCAGTGACCCTGCCGGCCAGCGCGCCGCTGATCGACTTCGCCAACGCCAACTCGTACAACAACGCCACCTCGCTGACGGTGTACGACGCCAAGGGGCAGGACATCGCCATGAGCTTCTACTTCCAGAAGGCCGCCAACGACAGCTGGAACGTCTACGCCACCGCCAACGGCAGCACCGTTGCCGGCAGCGCCGCGGCGCCGCAGCCGATCACCACCATCAACTTCGCCCCCGACGGCAGCGGGCCGATCACGCCGAGCGCGCCGGTGGCGATCAACATCCCGTCCTCGACCAACGCGGTCGGCGCGGTGACCGTGCCGATCACCGGCATGCAGTTCGACGTCAGCGCGTTCACGCAGTTCGGCTCGGCCTACGGCATCACCGCCCAGGACCAGGACGGCTACAGCGCCGGGCTGCTGACCAAGGTGGCGGTCGAAGCCAACGGCATCGTCATGGCGCACTACTCGAACGGCGAGTCCAAGCCGGCCGGGCAGATCGAGCTGGCGAGCTTCCGCAACCCGCAGGGCCTGCAGCCGATGGACGACAACACCTGGGCCAGCACCTACGCGTCGGGCGAGCCGGTGGTCGGCGTGCCCGGCGACGGCAGCCTGGGCGTATTGCAGGCCGGCGCGCTGGAAGAAAGCAACATCGACCTGACCGGCGAGCTGGTCAACATGATCACCGCGCAGCGCATCTACCAGGCCAACGCGCAGACCATCAAGACGCAGGACCAGGTGATGCAGACACTGGTCAACCTGCGCTGACGCCACGGGCCCCGGCCGCGACTGAAGGAGCGTCATGGACCGCATGATCTACCTGTCGATGTCGGGCGCGAAGGCGACGCTGCAGCGCCAGGACGTGCTGGCGCACAACCTGGCCAACGTCTCGACCGCCGGTTTTCGTGCCGAGATCGCCGCGTTCCGCGCCGTGCCGGTGCGCGGCGACGGTGCGAGCACGCGTGTCTACGCGCTGGAATCGACGCCGGGCCACAGCGATGCACCCGGCGTCGTGCAGGCCACCGGCCGCGCGCTCGATGTCGCCGTTGCCGGCAAGTCATGGCTGGCCGTGCAGTCGCTCGACGGCACCGAAGCCTACACGCGCGGCGGCGCGCTGGACACCGACGCCGATGGCCAGCTGGTGACGCGCAGCGGCCTGCCGGTGCTCGGCGACGGCGGGCCGATCAGCGTGCCGGCCAACGCGCAGCTCGACATCGGCGCCGACGGCACGGTCAGCGCGCGCATCGGCAACCAGAAGGCGCAGACGCTGGGCCGGCTGAAGCTGGTGACGCCGCAAGCGCCGCTCGTGCGCAGCGACGACGGCCTGTTCCGCTCGGCCGGCGGCGATCTCGATGCCGACCCGGCGGCGCGCGTGCAGCAGGGCGCACTCGAAGGCAGCAACGTCAGCCCGGTGGAGACGATGGTGGCGATGATCGCCGCCGCGCGCCAGTTCGAGCAGCAGATGAAGATGCTGCAGGCCGCCGAGCAGAAGGAGCAGGCGGCGACCAAGCTGCTGTCCAACAGCGCGGGCTGACCTCGTGGGCCGGCGCCGCGGCCGCCGCGCGATCGTCAGGGCACGACGACACGCGGCGGATTCGCCCTTTCGGCGGCGGCGCGTGGCGTCTGCGCGTGGGTCCAGGCGAGCATGCGGCCGAAGTCGCCGCCGAAGGCGCGATGCTTGAACGCCTCGTAGACCACCGAACATTGCATGGCCTCGCCCATGTCGAGGATGCGGCGCATCGACGCCTCGTGGCAGGCGTGGTAGCCGCGCTTCAGATCTTCGACCGACACGTGCTGGAGGTCATCGCGCAGCGGCTGCTTCTGCGCCTGTGCCGCGCCGAGCGCGCCGAGCAGTGCCGCCGCCGCGAGCGCAGGCCCTGCGATGCGACGGGCCACGCCTCGTCCGGGTGAGCCTTGCCGTGTTGCGAGCATGACGTTCTCCCCGTCGCCGCGCATCGTCCCGGGCTG
>DAORHX010000326.1:0-4635 GCA_035438245.1 Rubrivivax sp. | reverse complement strand
AGAATACCGGCCTGTCACGCCGGGGGTCGCGGGTTCGAGCCCCGTCCGCTCCGCCAAGATCGCGCTTCTGGGTTGATCCTGAAGCATGGGAAGCCACCTTCGGGTGGCTTTTCTGTTTCCGACGCCTGGCCGCGTTGGCAACGGCCCGGGGCTGGGGCGATCGGTCGCCAAAGGCAAGGTGGGCACAGGCCCGGAGGCCCGGAGGCCCGCCCGACCATCGCTTCTGCGTCCCTGGCGTTTGGCGGTGCTGGCAATCAGCGGCGACGTCCTGTCGGCGCGTTCCACGTGGAGCCGGCCTGGTCCGCCGGGCGCAGCACGCGCCGCATGCGCAGCGCGGCCTCGCCATTGGGGTAGTAGCCGGACACCAAGCCGTCGTCGTCGAAACCGCTCGCCAGATAGAAGGCGCGGGCGCCGGCGTTGCCGGCACGCAGTTCGAGCCGCAACTCGGCGATGCCGGCGGTGAGCGCCGATTCGAGCAGCCAGGCGAGCAGCCGGCGCGCGACACCCCGGCGCTGATAGCGCGGGTCCACGGCCAGCAGTACCAGATGCGCGCTTTCGTCGCCGAAGCGCATGACGGCGAAGCCTGCGAGCGTGTGCGCGTCGACGGCCACCGGCGCCGAGGTCTCGGCCTCGCGCAGCAGGCGAGAGATGCGCGGCACGTCATAGCTCCAGGCCATGCCGGTCTCGATGAGGTCGCGCGACATCCGTGCGATGGGCGGCGCGTCATGGGCCCGTGCCAGTCGAAGCTGGATCGCATCGATCGGCATGCGGCCGCTCCTTCAGGGCGTCGGCACGCGCCAGCGCGCCAGATACACGCCGCCGCCGAGCATGTGGCGCAGCTCGGGCTCGCCGAGGCGTGCCGCCAGGTGTTGCCAGGGCCGGTGCAGGCCGACGAGCGAACTCACCGAGTGCAATGCCGCGGTCCGCACGAACAGGTTGACCGGCAGCGCCCACACCGGTGCCCATTTCAGGCCCGAGGCCACCACGGTAGCGCCAGGCTGCAGGTGGCCGAGCACGTTGGCCAGCGCCGCGTCGTTCTGCAGCACGTCGTGGGTGAAGTGCATCAGCATGGCGTCCGCGCGCCCCGGCACGTGCGCCTCTTCGGCCGGCGCATTCAGCAGAGTGACGTTGCGCCAGCGGTGCGCGCGCACCCGCTGGTGCGCCTTGTCGATCATCTGCGGGCTCTGCTCGATGCCGAGGATGCGCCCATCCTCGCCCACCGCGGCCTGCAGCAGCGCGAAGCTCAGCCCGGTGCCGCAGCCGACATCGAGCACGGTGGCGCCGCGGCGTGGCGCCAGCCAGGCCAGCGCGCGACGCCGCACCGGCTCGAACAGCCGCAGTTCCAGGTCGTAGACCGAGGCACGACGGCGGTACTGATCGAGCGCGGCCTCGCGGTCGGGTGCGTCGCGGCTCTTGCGGGTGGGCGTCATGTCGGTGCAGCGCTGGCTGACATCGCGCTATTCTTCACCCCTTCACCCGCAAGCGCATCTGTCGCAAATTGGAAACGAATTGCATCGACGTCCGGGGTGGCCTCGGCCGATGTCAACCCATGCCCCGGAGCCGCGTTATCATGTTGCGCCGTGACAACCTCAGCGCGCTTGAGGTGCGAGAATGCAGCGGTAGCTGTTCAATCCACTCCACTCCAGGCATCGTGCCGATCAAACCCAGGAGAACCTGACCATGAAGAAGACCCTTAGCTCGCTCACCGTCGCCGCGGTTGCGCTGTTTGCTGGCCAGGCCGCCCTGGCCCAGTCGGCGCCGTCGCGCGCCGAGGTGAAGAAGGAAACCGCCGAAGCCAACAAGGCCGGCCAGATCCCCGGCACCGGCACGGGCCCGAGCGCCAATGTGACGCCGCCGGTTTCTTCCAAGTCCGACGTGCCGCGCGCCGAGGTGAAGAAGGAAACGACCGATGCCAACAAGGCCGGCCAGATCCCCGGCACCGGCACCGGCCCTGCGCAGGCGCAGATGGGCGAGACCTCGCCGAAGCAGAAGGCTGCGACTTCGACGACCTCGCGCGAAGAGCGCAAGAAGGAGACTGCCGCTGCCAACAAGGCCGGCACGATCCCGCAGACCGAAGCGCAGATGCAGAACCCGAAGAAGTGAGTCGGCGGCCGGTCTCGATGACCGGCATCCGATCGACAGCAGCGGCCCCTTGCGGGCCGCTTTCACTTGTGGGCCGCAATCGTCGCCGAGGCTGGGCCCGGAGCGGCGCCTTCCAGCCGCAACAGCGCCTGCTTGCGCTGCAAGCCACCGGCATAGCCGGTCAGCGACCCGTCGGCGCCGAGCACACGATGGCAGGGCACGATGATCGACAACGGGTTGCGCGCGATCGCCGCCCCGGCCGCACGCACGGCGCGCGCCGCGCCGGCGTCGGCCGCCACTGCGGCATAGGTGGTGGTGCGGCCGCGGGGAACCGTCAGCAGCGCGCGCCACACCGCCTGCTGGAACGGCGTTCCCCGAGCGTCGAGCGGCACGTCGAAGCGGTCCTGCAACTTGCCGTCCCAGTAGCGCTGCAACTGCACGCGGGCCAGCGCGATGAAGCGCTGCTGTGCGTCGACCGGCGCATCGAGCGGCCCGGGATGATGGGCCTGGCCGTCGAACCATAGGCCGGCCAGGCCTTGCTCGGTGGCGGCCACGGTGATCGGGCCGAGCGGGGAATCGAGCCGCGCTTGCGCGACCAGACGACGATGGCGGGGCATCATGATGTCTGCTCCAGGTTCTGCCAAAGGCTCATCAGCGCATAGGCGCGCCACGGTCGCCAGGCCTCGGCCTGCGCCAGCACCTGGGTGACGTCGCGCGTGCCGAGTGCGTTGAGCACGCCGATGTCGGAGGCCGCGAACGCATCCGGCCAGGCGAGCACGCGCATCGCGATCAGCTGCAGCGTCCATTCGCCGATGCCGGGCAGCGCGCGCAGCGCCTCCAGCGTCGGGGCCAGTGCCGCGGTCGGCTGCAGCTCGATGCGCCCTTCGGCAACCTCGCGCGCCAGCGCCTGCAGCGCCGCGACGCGCTGGCGCACGATGCCCAGCCGGCCGATGCGGTCCGGGTCGGCCGCGGCGATGTCGGCGGCCGCAGGGAACAACCTGCGCAGCTCGGCAAACGGCGTGTCGATGTGCTGCCCGAATTCGGCCACCAGCCGTTGTGCGAGCGTTCGCGCGGCAGCCACCGTGACCTGCTGGCCGAGGATGATGCGCGTGGCTGTCTCGAAGCCGTCCAGCGCCCCCGGCACGCGCAGGCCCGCGCGCGCCGGCTGCGGCAGCGACGCCAGCGACGGCGCGATCTGTGCCGGGTCGGCGTCCAGGTCGAGCGCATGGCGCAGGCGCTGCATCAGCGCGCCGATCGCCGGCAGCAGCGCCGGCGCCACGCTCAAGTGCAGTTCGTTGCGCTGCGCCTCGAAGCGGCATTGCAGCCAGCCGCGCAGCTGCTGGCCCTGGTGCGTCCAGCGCAGCGTGCGGCGCAGCCCCAGGCCGTCGACCGACTCCACGCCGCTCAAGGCACGCAGCGCCAGGAAGCGCATCACGCCGTCGATGTCGTACGGTGGCCGGTAGGCCAGGCGCAGCGTCGGCGCGCTGTCGGCCGCGCGTGCCGGCGCCGCCTGCTTGCGCAGCGCCGTCGGATTCATCCGATAGCGCTGCACGAAGGCGGCATTGAAGCGGCGCAGGCTGGCATGGCCGCTGGCCAGCGCCACCTGCGTCACCGGCAGCGCGGTGTCGGTCAGCAGCTGCTTGGCCAGCAGCAGCCGCTGCGTGCTCAGGTAGTCGATCGGCGTCACGCCGTGTGCCTGGCGGAAGATGCGGCGCAGGTGCCGATCGGTGACGCCCAGCCGCGCGGCGATGTCGGGCAGCGCGGTGTCGCTGCCGCTGCGCGCCGCCTGCTCGATCAGCCGCGCCGCCTGCTGCGCCAGCACCTGCGACGAGTCCGCCAGCGACAGCCCCGGCGCCAGCTCCGGGCGGCAGCGCAGGCAGGGGCGGAAGCCTTCGCGCTCGGCGCTGGCGGCGTTGGCGAAGAAGCGGCAGTTGCGGCGCAGCGGCGTGCGCACGCGGCAGGTCGGGCGGCAATAGATGCCGGTGCTGGTGACGCCGACGAACAGCCGCCCGTCGAAGCGCGCATCGTGGGTCTTCAGCGCCAGGTAGGCGGCGTCGTCCTGCAGTGTCATGCCGCGGATGATAGGCAGGCCAGCGCCGCGCACTCGCCGTTTTCGGACCCGTGCATCGCCGTCTCGGTCGCGCGGCGCCGCTGCCTACAATCGCGCACCCTTCAAAGCCCAACTGTGCGAGCCATGCAGGTCGACCCCTCCGTGTTCAAGGCCTACGACATCCGCGGCATCGTCGGGCGCAGCATCGACGAGGTCTTCGCCGAGCACCTGGGCCGCGCCTTCGGCTCCGAGGCCGTGGCCGCCGGCGAGCGTGCGGTCGCGGTCGGCCGCGACGGGCGCCTTTCCGGGCCGGCTCTGGCGGCGGCGTTGATCCGCGGGCTGGTGTCGACCGGACTGGATGTGGTCGATCTCGGCGCGGTGACGACGCCGATGCTGTACTACGTGGCGGCCACGCGCGAGGCCCATGGCTGCCGCAGCGGCATCCAGGTGACCGGCAGCCACAACCCGAAGGACTACAACGGCTTCAAGATGGTGCTGGCCGG
>DAORHX010000325.1:0-4642 GCA_035438245.1 Rubrivivax sp. | reverse complement strand
CTCGCGCGGCAACGTCGGCTGGAACGTGCGCTGCACCTGCCACTGCGCGGCCAGCTGCGCGGTGTCGCGCCAGACGCCGGTCGCCAGCCCGGCCAGGTAGGCCGCGCCGAGCGCGGTGGTCTCGATGATCTTCGGCCGCACCACCGGGATGCCGAGCAGGTCGGCCTGGAACTGCATCAGCAGGTCGTTGACGCAGGCGCCGCCGTCGACGCGCAGCTCGTGCACCGCCTGGCCGCCGGCCGCTTGTGCGTCGCGGCTCATCGCCTGCAGCAGCGCCGCGCTCTGGTAGGCGATGCTCTCCAGCGCCGCGCGCGCGATGTGCGCCAGCGTGCTGCCGCGGCTCAGGCCGACGATGGCGCCGCGTGCGTCGGCCTGCCAGTACGGTGCGCCCAGGCCGGTGAAGGCGGGCACGACGACGACGCCGCCCGAGTCGGGCACGCTTTCGGCCAGCGCCTGCACTTCGCTGCTGGACGGGATGGCGCGCAGCCCGTCGCGCAGCCATTGCACCACCGCGCCGCCGATGAACACGCTGCCTTCCAGTGCGAACTGCGGCGCCGGCGTGGTCTGCGCGGCGGCGGTGGTGACCAGCCCGTTGTGCGACGGCTGGAACGCGCCGCCGGTGTGCATCAGCATGAAGCAGCCGGTGCCGTAGGTGTTCTTCGCCATGCCGGCCTCGAGGCAGGCCTGGCCGAACAGCGCGCTTTGCTGGTCGCCGGCGATGCCGGCGATCGGGATCGGCGCGCCGAACAGCGCCGCATCGCTTTCACCATAGACGTGGCTCGACGGATGCACCTGCGGCAGCACGCTGTCGGGGATGTGCAGCGCCTTCAGCAGCTCGCGGTCCCAGACGTTGTGGCGGATGTCGAACAGCATCGTGCGCGCGGCGTTGCTGACGTCGGTGGCATGCAGCGCGCCGCCGGTCAGGCGCCACAGCAGCCAGCTGTCGACCGTGCCGAAAGCCAGGTCGCCGTGCGCGGCGGCGATGTGCGCGCCGTTGACATGGTCGAGCAGCCAGCGCAGCTTGGTGGCCGAGAAGTACGGGTCGATGCGCAGCCCGGTGGCGCGCTGCACCAGCGGCTCCAGGCCCTGCGCGCGCAGCTGCGCGCAGAAGGGCTCGGTGCGCCGGTCCTGCCAGACGATGGCGTTGTGCAGCGGCTGCCCGGTGCGGCGGTTCCACAGCAGCGTGGTCTCGCGCTGGTTGGTGATGCCGATGGCGCGGATGTCGCGTGCCTGCAGCCCGGCCCGGGCCAGCGCCTCGCGCGCGGTGGCCAGCTGCGTGTCCCAGATGTCCGTCGGGTCGTGCTCGACCCAGCCCGGCTGCGGGTAGATCTGGGGCAATTCGCGCTGCGCCATCGCCACGCTGCGGCCGGCGGCGTCGAAGACGATGCTGCGCGAGCTGGAGGTGCCCTGGTCGAGCGCGAGGATGTGGCTCATCGTGTGCGTTGCCTTCGGGGCCGATGCCCGCGTTGCCGGGCGCCGCGCTCAGCGCCCGGCGATGGAGCGGATGAAGTCGATCGCCAGCCTGGCGATCAGCGCCTTGTCGTGGTCGAGCGTGGCGACGTGGTACGAGTTCTCCAGCCACGCCATCTCCACGCGGCTGGCGCCCAGCCTGCCGGCGATCAGCGGGCCGTTGGCCGGGTTGACCACGTGGTCCTCGCGTGCGGTGATGACCAGCGTCGGGCAGGTCACGCGCGGCAGCAGGTCGTGCGTCACCGCCACCAGCGCATACAGCTGGCGCAGCGCCGCCACCGGCACCTCGGCATAGGCCAGCTCCCGGGTGTGCGGATCTTTGATGTCCGAGCCGATGCCGGGCACGGTGGCGGGCGCATCGCGCGCGAAGGCCAGGCCGGCCATGTCGGGGCTGGACAGTTGCACCGCGGCGTTGATCGGGATCGCCCCCTTGATCACGCCGGCATGGCTGGCGGCGCTGAACAGCGTCAGCGTGCCGCCCATCGACAGCCCGGTCATGAAGATCTGCGTGCAGCGCTTGCGCAGCTCGGCCAGCGCGTCGTCTACCGATTCGATCCAGTCGGCCGCGCTGCTGCGCGCCATCGCCGCCGGCGACACGCCATGGCCCTTCAGGCGCGGGCCGACCACCGTGTAGCCGGCGCCGTGCAGTTGTTCGCCCAGGTAGCGCATGCTCTGCGTCGTGCCGGTGAAACCGTGGCACACCAGCACGCCGATGTCGTTGCCCTCGAAGAAGAAGGGCTCGGCGCCCGGCAGGATGGGTTCGTCGTGCATCGGCAGCTCCGGTTTCGTGCGATGGGCCACAGCATATAGGCCGCCGGCCGCATCGCCTACGATGCGCCGCCCGACTGCCGCGACCCCTATGTGGACTGGAACCGCCTTCGCCCTCGCCGCCGGCCTGATGTGGGGGCTGGTGTTCGTCGCGCCGCTGCTGCTGCCCGAGTACCCGGCGGCGCTGCTGTCCTTCGGCCGCTACCTGGCCTTCGGGCTGATCGCGCTGCCGCTGGCCTGGCTGGACCGCCAGCGGCTGGCGCAGCTGACGCGCGCCGACTGGGTCGAGGCCGGCAAGCTGGCGCTGGTCGGCAACATCGTCTACTACCTGTTCCTGGCCAGTGCCATCCAGCGCGCCGGCGGGCCGCTGCCGACGATGATCATCGGCACGCTGCCGGTGGTCATCGCCATCTGCTCGAACCTGCGCGACCACCAGCGTGACGGCAAGCTGCCCTGGCTGCGGCTGCTGCCGTCGCTGGCGCTGATCGCCGCCGGCATCGCGCTGGTCAACCAGGTCGAGCTGCGGCAGCTGCGCGCCGAGCGCGGCGCCGACATGGGCCGCTATGCGCTGGGCGCGCTGCTCGCCGTCGGCGCGGTCGCCTGCTGGACCTGGTATCCGCTGCGCAACGCCGACTGGCTGCGCGCCCATGCGCACCGGTCGCCCGGCACCTGGGCCACCGCGCAGGGCATCGCCACGCTGCCGCTGGCGCTGCTCGGCTACCTGGGCTGGTGGGCCTGGGCGGCGCTGTCGGGTGATGCCTTGCCGATGCCCTTCGGCCCGCGCCCCGCGGCCTTCGTCGCGCTGATGTTCGCGGTCGGGCTGTTCGCCTCGTGGCTGGGCACGCTGTGCTGGAACGAAGCCAGCCAGCGCCTGCCGACCACGCTGGTCGGCCAGCTGATCGTCTTCGAGACCTTGTCGGCGCTGGCCTACGCCTTCGCCTTGCGTGGGCAGATGCCCGAGCCGGCGACGCTGGCCGGCATCGCGCTGCTGGTGGCCGGCGTATTGTGGGCGCTGCGCGTGCGCCCCGAGCCGGCGGTGGCGCACGGCGCCTGAGAGCCGGGCCCCAAGCCCAAGGGACGCGCAGGGGACGCCCGCCGCGCAGCATGCAGGCCTCAACCCAAGGAGGACGGACATGAGCACCAAGGACTACCTGGACCAGACCCTGAGCGGTGCCACCGCGACCTCGGTCGACCACTTCGAAACCGCCTGCCACCAGCTGCGCTGCTACGTCGGCGACCCCGCGGCCAGCGTGCAGGCGGCGCTGGCCGCCAGCCCGCAGCTGACCATGGGCCACGTGCTGACGGCTTGGCTGAACCTGCTCGGCACCGAATCGCTGGCCTTGCCGGCGGCGCGCGAGGCGCTGGCCGCGGCGCGGGCGCTGCCGGCCAACGAACGCGAGGCCGCGCACTGCCAAGCCATCGAGCACGTGATCGAAGGCCGCTGGCATGCCGCCGGCCTGGTGCTCGAAGACCTGAGCATCCGCTGGCCGCGCGACGCGCTGGCGCTGCAAGCCGGGCACAGCATCGACTTCTTCCGCGGCGATTCGCGCATGCTGCGCGACCGCATCGCGCGCGTCATCGGCCACTGGCGGCCCGACATGCCCGGTTGCCACGCGGTGCTCGGCATGTACGCCTTCGGCCTGGAGGAGATGGGCGCCTATGCGCAGGCCGAAAACGTCGGCCGCCGCGCGGTGGAACTGCAGCCGCAGGACGGCTGGGCCTGGCACGCGGTGGCGCACGTGATGGAGATGCAGGGCCGCCGCCACGACGGTGTTGCCTGGCTCGGCGAGCACCGCGACACCTGGAGCGCGGACAGCTTCTTCGCCACGCACAACTGGTGGCACCTGGCGCTGTTCCACCTCGGCCTGGAGCAGGTCGACGAGGTGCTGGCGCTGGTCGACGCGCAGGTGCTCGGCCCGGCCTCGCCGCTGGTGCTGAACATGGTCGACGGCTCGCAGATGCTGTGGCGGCTGCAGCTGCGCGGCATCGACGTCGGCAACCGCTGGCAGGCGCTGGCCGAACGCTGGGTGCCGCAGATCGACGCCGACAACTATGCGTTCAACGACCTGCACGCGATGCTGGCCTTCGTCGGCGCCGGGCGCGATGCCGATGCGCAGCGGCTGCTGGCCGCGCAGGACCGGGCGCTGGCCGCGGGCGGCGACAACGTCGACTTCCTGCGCGATGTCGGCCACGCCGCGACGCGTGCGGTGCAGGCCTTCGGCCAGCAGCGCTACGGCGAGGCGTCGCGCCTGCTGCGTGCGGTGCGGCACGAGGCGCACCGCTTCGGCGGCAGCCACGCGCAGCGCGACCTGATCGACCTGACGCTGATCGAAGCCGCCGAACGCGGCGGCGAGCACGACCTGGCCGATGCGCTGCGCGCCGAGCGCGCGCTGCCGATGCCCTG
>DAORHX010000324.1:0-4648 GCA_035438245.1 Rubrivivax sp. | reverse complement strand
GCGCGATCTGCGCCTGGGGATCCGCGTGGAACCCGCAGCGCGCCGCGGGCGTCGGCTTGCCGCAGGAGCCCGTCGCTCGTGGCCGCGGCGCGCGAGAATGCGCGGCACCTCAGGTCCACGCGGAGCCGACCATGCCGATCTCCCTCTATGACGCCACCGTCGCCAACTTCCAGCAGGGCCTGGCCGCGCTGGACGGCATCCTGGGCCGCGCGCCGGCGCATTTCGAGCCGCAGGGCAAGCCGCTGGCCGACCTCGTCGCGGCGCGCCTGGCGCCCGACATGCTGCCCTTCAGCTTCCAGGTCGTGTCGGCCGCACACCACTCGCTGGGCGCGCTGGACGGCGCGCGCCAGGGCCTGTTCAAGCCGCCGGCGCGCGCCGAGGGCCTGGACTTCGCCGCGCTGCAGGCGCTGCTGGCGCAGGCCCAGCGCGGGCTGCAGGCATGGACACGCGACGAGGTCGACGCGCTGCACGGCCGCGACGTGGTGTTCGAGCTCGGCGAGCGCCGCCTGCCCTTCGTGGCCGAGAACTTCCTGCTGTCGTTCTCGCTGCCCAACTTCTACTTCCACACCACCACCGCCTACGACCTGCTGCGCCTGCACGGCATGCCGCTGGGCAAGCGCGATTACCTCGGCCGCCTGCGCCTGAAGACCTGAGGCCCAGGCCGCGCGGCCCCACGCCCGCGGCGACGGCGGGCCGACATGGTGCAGGACCCGCTGCGCCTTCAGCGCGGCGTCGCCGCCTGCCTGGCGATCCAGTCGTCGATCGATCGCTCGAGCACCGACAAGGGCAGCGCGCCCTGGTCGAGCAGCGCGTTGTGGAAGCGCCGCAGGTCGAAGCGCTCGCCGAGCGCGGCTTGCGCGCGCTGACGCAACTCGACGATCTTCAGCTGTCCGCTCATGTAGGCCAGGGCCTGACCCGGTATCGACGTATAGCGGTCGACCTCGGCGGCGCATTGCGAGCGCGCCAGCCCGCTGGTGGCGCTCAGATAGTCGATCGCGTCTTCGCGGCTCCAGCCGAAGGCATGGATGCCGGTGTCCACCACCAGCCGCGCGGCGCGGAAGATCTGCAGCTGCAGGTGGCCATAGCGGCTGGCGGCGTCGCGATACAGCCCGAGCTCGAAGCCCAGCGTCTCGGCGTACAGCGCCCAGCCTTCGACGTAGGCGGTGAAGGCGTTGTTGCGGCGGAATTCGGGCAAGGATTCCAGCTCAGCCGCACGCGCGACCTGCAGGTGATGCCCGGGCACGGTTTCGTGCGCGACCAGCGTTTCCATGCTCCAGATCGGCCGCTGCGTGTAGGCCCGGGGGTTGGCGAAGAACCAGCCGGGACGGCTGCCGTCGAGCGCCGGATCGATGTAGTACTCGGCCTTGCCGGCGTCGAAATGCGCGGGCATGGCAGCGATACCGTAGGGGATGCGCGGCAGCTCGGCAAACAGCCGCGGCAGCTCGGGGTCGATGCGCTTGGCGATGTCGCGATAGCCGGCCAGCAGCGCCTCGCCGCTGGTGTGGAAGTAGCGTGGATCGGTGTTCAGGTGCTCGAGCCATTGCGCCAGGCTGCCGGCGAAAGCGGCGTCGCGCCAGGCGGCCACGATCTCGCGCTGCAACCGCGCGACCTCGCGCAGCCCGATGTCGTGCAGTTGTTGTGCCGACCATGGCAGCGTGGTGTGCGTGGCGATCAGCAGCGCATAGACGCGCGGGCCGTCCGCATAGCCGCTGAGCGCGCCGTTGGCCGGCGCATGGCGCAGGTAGTCGCCCGCGACGAAGTCGCGCAGCCGTTGCAGCGCCGGCAGCACCTGCTCGCGCAGCACCACGTCGCCGCGCCGGCGCAGCGACGCCTGCTCGGCAGGCGGGATCTGCGGCGACATGCGCTGCAGCGGCTCGAGCCACGGGCTGTCCTGGGGCGGCGCGTGCGGTTGCTCGTCCAGCTGCGCCAGCACCCGCTGCAGCACCGGTGCCGGCGGCACCCAGCCGAGCGTCACGCCGCGTCCGATCCATTGCAGCTCCTGGTCGACGCGCCGCGGCACGGCGGCCAGCCGCGCAAGCACCGCTTCGACCTGCGGCACGCTGTCGGCCGGCATGAGGCGCAGCAGATCGGGCAGGTCGGTGTGCAAGCCGCCCTCGGCGCCCAGACTCATCGTGCGCCAGCCCTCGAACGGCTGGTAGGCCGCCTCGTCGGCGCGGCCGTGGATGAACACGTCCAGCGACAGCTGGTCGGCGGGCGACAGCGCCGCACGGTCGATGGCCGTGGCCCGTGCCAGCCACTGTCGCGCCTGCCGGTCGCGCGCGGCGCGTGCCGCGTGGCTGTGGTCGGCGAGCCGGTTGTCGAAACGATGGTCGCCGCGCCAGGTGGCCCATTCGGGCAGGTCGCGGGCGGTGTCCTCCCAGTATTCGGCGAACAGCGCGTGAAGCGTCTGCGACGGGGCTTGTGCCGGCACCGCCATCGGACTCAGCAGGGCGCTGGTCCAGGCGAGCAGGCGCAGCAGCCGCATCGCGCTAGTCCGCCGGGCCTTCAGCCGAGCGCCTCGTCCAGCACCTCCACCCAGTGCCGCACCGGCGTCGTCGTGCCGCTTTGCAGGTGCTGGATGCAGCCGATGTTGGCCGAGACGATGGCCTGCGGCTGCAGCGGCGCCAGGTGCTGCAGCTTGCGGTCGCGCAGGCGGTGGGCGAGCTCGGGCTGCAGCACGCTGTAGGTGCCGGCCGAGCCGCAGCACAGGTGGCTTTCCGCCGGCAGGTGCAACTGCAAGCCCAGCTCCGCCAGCGGCGTCTCGACGCCGCCGCGCAGCTGCTGCCCGTGCTGCAGCGTGCAGGGAGGGTGGTAGGCGAGACGGCGCGGCGCCGCTGTGCGCAGCTTCGGCTTGAGCAGCGGCACCAGCTCGGGCAGCAGCTCGCTCAGGTCGCGCGTCAGCGCGCTGATGCGCGCCGCGCGCTCGGCATAGTCGGCGTCGTGCGCCAGCGCGTGGCCGTAGTCCTTGACGGTGGCGCCGCAGCCGGAGGCGTTCATGACGATCGCCTCGACCGTGCCGGCCGAGGTCAGCCCGTCGACCAGCGGCCACCAGGCGTCGATGTTGCGACGCATGTCGGCCAGCCCGCCGTCGATGTCGCTCAGGTGCGTGCGGATCGCGCCGCAGCAGCCGGCATCGTCGGCCACCAGCGTCTGGATGCCGGCGGCGTCGAGCACGCGCGCGGTGGCGCTGTTGATGTTGGGCATCATCGTCGGTTGCACGCAGCCCAGCAGCAGCAGCACCTTGCGCGCATGCTCGCGCGTCGGCCACAGCTTCGCGCGCGCATCGGCCGGGCGCGGCACCTTGTGCTTCAGCGTCGCCGGCAGCAGCGGCCGCACCGCCTGGCCGAGCTTCATCGCCGGGCCGAACAGCGGCGAGGTCAGGCCTTCCTTGAGCAGCCAGCGCACCGCCTTTTCGCCGCGCGGCCGCTCGACGCGCTGCTCGACGACCTTGCGGCCGATGTCCACCAGGTGGCCGTACTCGACGCCGCTCGGGCAGGTGCTTTCGCAGTTGCGGCAGGTCAGGCAGCGGTCCAGGTGCAGCTGCGTGCTGCGTGTCACCGGCGCGCCTTCGAGCAGCTGCTTGATCAGGTAGATGCGACCGCGCGGCCCGTCGAGCTCGTCGCCGAGCAGCTGGTAGGTCGGGCAGGTGGCGGTGCAGAAGCCGCAATGCACGCACTTGCGCAGGATGGCTTCGGCGGTCTCGCCGTCGTGCGTGCCCTTGAATTCCGGAGCCAGGTTCGTCTGCATCAGTCCCGCTCGTAGCTGAGCACCCAGTAGTGCGGGTGCTCGATCCATTCGATGCGGCGCGCCGCCGTGCCCAGCGCGGCCACCGCTTCGTCGCGGCCCGGGAAATTCTTCAGCACCTCGTGCACCGAGCCGTCGTCCAGCGTGCGCCGCTGCCAGCTGTCGCCGGCCGCATCGACGCGGGCGATCGGCGTGCTGCTGCCGGGCACGAAGCGGTTGTCGACGAAGACCACGCGCGCGCCGGGCAACAGCCGTGCGTGCAGGCTGGCGATCCAGCCGGGCAGGCGGGCGAGCTCGACGTGGCTCCACCAGAAGCCGGCGAAGGCGGCGTCGAAGCGCTGCGGGGCCAGCGCATCGAGCCGCCAGGCGTCGAGTTCGGCCAGCCGCACCTGCGGCGGCAGCGGCTTGGTACGCGCGATGTCCAGCGTTTCGGGGTTCAGGTCGGTGGCCAGCCACGACGCCGCGTGGCGCGCGCCATGCGGCGTCCACCAGCCGGTGCCGCAGGCGATCTCCAGCACCTGGCGGCCGGCGAACACGCCGGGCAGCCAGGCTTGCAGCGCGCGCAGCTCGGCCTGGCGCTCGGGCTTGTCGTAGATGCGCTCGTAGCTGGCGGCGCGGCGCGCGTAGTACGACGCCAGGCGGGTGCTCATGGACACATGCCCGGGTACATGCGCCCCAGGTTGAACACGCCGTCGGGGTCGAAGGCGCGCTTGAGTTCGCGGTGGATGCGGTCCAGCGGGCTCTTCAGCGGCGCGAACACGCCGGCGCTGCGGTCCTGCCCCAGGAACAGCGTGGCGTGGCCGCCGGCCGCGACGGCGGCGTCGCGCACCTCGGCGGCGGGCTGCGTGCTGACCAGCCAGCGCTGCTCGCCCTCCGGCGCCCACGCGTAGAGCACCGCACCGGC
>DAORHX010000323.1:0-4649 GCA_035438245.1 Rubrivivax sp. | reverse complement strand
TAGGGCAGGCGCGCCTTGGATTTGGCATTGGTCGGCCCGGCGCTGCCCGAGCCGGCCGTCTGAGCAGGTGTCACGGTGCCGACGTGGCGGGCCGGCGCGCCGCTTGCGCCGGCTCAATGCGGGCCACCGCGCGGCGCCCGAAGATGCCGCTGTCGTGTGGCATCGAACGGGAGTGGACCGTGAACCTGAAACTTCATCTGCTCGAATCCTTCGGCGCCGTCGGCAGCGACGGCAAGGCCTACAAGGTGAGAGCTTACGAACGCCTGGTCGAAGACCCGAGCTTCAACGACGGCCAGGATCACTGGCAGCCCAGCGGCGTGCTGGAGTACCGCCTGGATGACGGCGCGCTGATCGACGCGCGCGCAGACGGGTCGATGCACGTCGTGCATTCCGGGGTGGCGCTGAAGCGCAGCTGACGGGCGGCGATGCCCGCCGCCCGCGCCTGGCGGGCGGCTGGGATCAGGCCGCGACGCGCGCCGCGGCCTTGCGTGCCGGCGGCTTCTTCGTCGCGCTCTTCGGCGTTGGCGCCCTGGCGGCCGCGGACTTCTTCGCCGCGGCCTTCTTCGCTGGCGCGTTCGCGGACTTCGCCTTCGCGGCGGACGACCTGGGCGCGACGGCGCGCTTCTTCGCCGGTGCCGCCGCGCTGCCGCCCTTCCAGGTGAGCCGCGCCTCCTGCGCCAGAGCCACCACGCGGGCGATGTCCTCGTCGCTGAAGACGCCGTTGACGCCGGAGATCGCCGACAGCTTCATGCCGTGCTTCAGGCCGAGCTTGTAGATCTCCTTGACCTTCTCCCATTCGGTGTCGCGGCCGATGGTGAAGACCTCGAAGCGCCCTTCCAGCGCCAGCACGATGGTCTCGGCCAGGCAGGCGTAGATCACATTCTTCGGCAGGCCGATGGTCTTCAGGCCCTTGACCTGCGTCGGCAGCTCGATCTCGCCCGATTCGATGACCAGCACGTCGGGGCGCTTGGCGACTTCCTCGGGCGGCAGGTCCAGCGGGCGCGCCACGTCGGTGATGACGCAGCCGGGTTTGACCTTGGTGATGTCCAGGATCTTCTTGCCCGCGCCCGAGGTGCTGGTGACGATCATGTCCATGTCGCCGAGCAGGCTGTCGTAGTCGGTCGAGCAGACGACGTCGGCGTCGGGCGTGTCCTGCAGGATCGAGGCCTTCAGCTCGTCGAGCTTCTTCATGTCGCGCCCGGCGATCACCACCTGCTCGAAGGCCATCGCCAGCAGCCGCGCCGACACCGAGCCGATCGAGCCGCTGGCGCCGATGACCATGGTTTTGGCCTTGACGCGCTCGCCCTTCGGCGGCACCGGCACCAGACCCATGCGCCGCATCGCATCGTGCGCGGCCCACAGCGCGCCCGAGGCCGAATAGCTGTTGCCGGTGGTGACGGGGATGTGCGCGCGCCGCGCCACGGTGATGCCGGCGTCGCCGACCACCTTGGTGAAGGCGCCCAGGCCCATGATCTGCGCGCCCATCTTCTCGGCCATCTCGCCGGCGGCGAGCAGCCGGCGGTAGGTGAACTCGGGGCTGTGCGCCAGCATCTCCTTGGGCGTGCCGCCGACGGTGATGAGCCAGCCCTCGGCCTCGGCACCGGCGGGCGAGACGATGTTCTCCATCTTGCAGTACACCAGCGGCGGGATGTGCGCGGCCAGCGTCTCCACCCGGTTCATGACGAACTTGGGCGTGGCCTTGGGGATCGGGAAGCCCTTCTTGATGAACTCCTGGCTCAAGGGGTGGATGACGAAGGCGAAGCGGCGGATGTTGCGGAACTGCCCCGTCGGGTGCAGCAGCCGCGGCTTGATGTCGAGCTCGTCGATGATCTCGTCGAACTCCTCGTCGGACAGCTCGTTGGCATTGCGCCCCAGGTGCGCGAGGATCATCGCCTCGAGCGTGGCCACGCCGACCACGCGGTCGAACAGGTTCGGCGTGACGTCGATCACCAGGTTGACCTTGCAGCGCTTGTAGAAGGCCAGCTGGTCGTCGTGCACCGCCGAGGTGATCAGCGTCTTGCCCTCGAGGTTGGTGACCGAGCCCACCGCCTTGATCTCGTTGAAGGTGCCCACCACCACGTGGGCCTTGCCCATCGCATTCGCCACGCGCAGGTTCTTCAGCCCGGACAGCGACTTCTCCAGCAGGCGGAACGGCTTCTGCCCGGCCACCAGCTCGTTGCCACGCGCGTACAGCTCGAGCTGCGCCAGCGAGCTCAGCAGCAGCGGCGAGCCGGCCTGGAACACCGGGTCGGCGAAGCTCAGGTTCTTGGTGTAGTCCGACAGCGCCACCGCGATCTCGTAGTTGCGCATGCCCGACAGGAACAGCACCTTGTTGTTGTTGAAGTAGCTGCCCAGTTCCTTCTGCACCCAGCGCACCGCGCGCACCTGCAGCAGCCGGCGCAGTGTCGTGCCGGTGGTCACCGGCACGCGGGTCACCACCTTGGTCAGCTTCTGCGTGTCGCGGTTGGTGATCGTGCGCAGGCCCACCTGGTAGTGGTCGGAGGTCTCGCCCACGCCGATGGCGTCGGCATTCGCCTGCTGGCGGCGCAGCAGCTCCCAGGCCTTGCGGTGGTCGCCATCGGTGCCGATGCGCTTGACGTCGAAGCGCTCGCCGAGGAACGTGGTCTGGAACTCGAAGTCCTGTTTCGACGCGCCCAGCGTCACGGTCACGACCTTCTTCATGGTTTGTCTCCGGGGGTGTTGTTGTTCAGGCGGCGTGCTTCGCCGCGCGGCGCTTCTTCGCCGGTGCGCGGGCTGCCGTCTTCGGCGGCAGCACCTGGCGGATCAGTGCCTCGCATTGTTGCTGCGTCATGTAGCGCGGCACCGGGTAGGTACTGGCTTCGGCGCACGCGGCCTCGGCCAGCGCCGGGATGTCCTGCTCGCGCAGCGCGTCCAGGTGCCGCGGGATGCCCAGGTCGTCGTTCAGCTGCTGCACGGCGTCGATGAACTTCTGCGCCAGCACGTCCGCGCGCTCGCCTTCGCTGCCGACGCGCGCCCGCACGGCCAGCAAGGCCAGCCGCTCGCCGATCTCCGGCAGCGACCAGCGCAGCACATGCGGCAGCAGGATGGCGTTGGCCAGGCCGTGCGGCGTGTGGTAGCGGCCGCCGAACTGGTGCGCGATCGCATGCACGTAGCCGACGTTGGCGCGCGTGAAGGCGAAGCCGGCGTAGGTGGAGGCGAGCGACATCTTCTCGCGCGCCTCGAGGTTCCTGCCGTCGCGGTAGGCGGTGCGCAGGTTCTCGAAGATCAGGCCGACCGCCGACAGCCCCATGCCGTCCGAATAGTCGGTGGTCCAGCGGCCGACGAAGGACTCGATGGCATGCGTCAGCGCGTCGATGCCGGTGGCCGCGGTGATGTGCGGCGGCAGCCCGGTCATCAGTGTCGGGTCCAGCGCCGCCATCTTCGGCACCAGCCGCGGGTCGATGATCACCAGCTTCGACTGGCGTTCGGGGTCGGCGATGACCGCGGCCACCGTCACCTCCGAGCCGGTGCCGGCGGTGGTCGGCACCGCATAGATGCGCACCGGACTGCGCAGGCCGGACTTCAGGTAGCCGGCCAGCTCGCGCAACGGCTTGTCGGTGGCGATGGCCGCGGCGATGGCCTTCGCCGCGTCCATCGCCGAGCCGCCGCCGAAGGCGACGATGGCGTCGCAGTCGTGCCGGCGATAGAACTCGATGCCGCGCTCGATCAGCGGGATCGGCGCGTCCGGCGTGATCTCGTCGAACACCGCGAACCGCGCGCCGCCGGTCGTCAGCGCGTCGGTCAGCGGCTCGAGCAGGCCGAGCTTGGCGATGACCGCGTCGGTGACGATCAGGATCTTCGTGTGGCCGAAGCCGGCGATCGCCTGGCCCAGCCGCGCGCTCGAGCCGGGCCCGACGAGCAGCGTCGGCTGCGGGAACGGGATCAGCCGCGTCAGCTTGCCGGCGCCTTTCATCAGCACGCCGAGGCCGGCGGCGCGGGCCGATTCGGGGATCAGATCGAGTATCACGCCATGTTCTCCCAGGCTATGCGCGGGGCGTTGTCGTTCGCCTTGGCGCGGGTGTGAGTGCCGCCGATGCGCGAAACGCATTCTGCATGATGCGGTTGGGCCCATCTGCGCAGCGGGCGGGCGTGCCGCGCCTGCCCGCAGTGGCGCGCTTGCGGAACTAGTACGCAGCCGGCACCGGGCTCGGCGCGCACCGCTCCCGCGGCCCACCTATGCTCGGCACAACGCTTGCGCAGGACGATCGACTGATGAGCGAACTACTTCTCGGGTTGCTGGCCGTCACGGCCGTGTGCTGTCTGGTCGGCGAGCAGTTGCGCCGCCGCCGGCGTGACGCCGCTCGCCGCCACCGCGCCGCCGAACGACGGCGCGTACAGGAACAGGCCGAGCTCGAACGCGCCACCGCGGCTGCGGCTGAGGCGCAGCGGCTGGCGGCGCTGCAGACCGCGGAGGCCGCGGAGGCCGAGCGTGCCCAGGCCGAACGAGCCGCGGTCGAATGTGCAGAGGCCGAACGTGCAGAGGCCGAACGTGCAGAGGTCGAACGCGCCGAGGCCGAACGAGCCGAGGTCGAGCGCCTCGCGGCCGCGCAGATCGAGCGCGAGCGCGCTGCCGCTGCCGAGGCGGAGCGGGAGGCACGTCGTCTGGCGGCCGAACGCGCGCAGGCCGA
>DAORHX010000322.1:0-4661 GCA_035438245.1 Rubrivivax sp. | reverse complement strand
TGTGCACGATGACCCGCGTCTTGCCCGAGCCGGCGCCGGCCAGCACCAGGCTCGGGCCGTGCAGGTGGTGCACCGCCTGCATCTGCGCGTCGTTCAGGGAATGGGGGACTTCGGCCATGGCGGGCGGCAAGGGGCGCGCATGATAGTCAATGCGGCCACCGGGTCGCCGGCCCGGCCCCGCCCTGGCGGGTGCGACGGCAGGACGCGGCGGCGCCGCGCGCCGCTCAGCTCTTCTTCACCAGCGGGCAGCGCGAGGTCGACAGCGGCTGGAACGCCTGCTCGGCGGGAATCGTCGCCTTGAGCTTGTAGTAGTCCCACGGGGACTTCGATTCCGACGGCTGCTTGACCTCGAACAGGTACATCTCGCGCATCATGCGGCCGTCCTCGCGCACCTTGCCGTTCTTGACGAAGAAGTCGTTGATCGGCGTCGACTTGAACTTCTGCATCACCGCGCCGGCTTCGTCGGTGCCGGCGGCCTGCACCGACTTCAGGTAGTGCAGCGTCGACGAATACACCCCCGCCTGCAGCATGTTCGGCATCTTCTTCATCTTCTCGAAGTAGCGCCGCGACCACTTGCGCGTGTCGTCGTTCATGTCCCAGTAGAAGGCTTCGGTCAGCAGCATGCCCTTGGTGGTGCCCAGGCCCAGCGCGTGCACGTCGTTGATGAACACCAGCAGCCCGGCCAGCTGCTGGGTCTTCGTCAGCCCGAACTCGTTGGCCGCCTTGATCGAATTGACGGTGTCGCCGCCGGCGTTGGCCAGCGCCACCACCTTGGCCTTCGACGCCTGCGCCTGCAGCAGGTACGACGAGAAGTCCGACGTGCTCAGCGGATGGCGCACGCTGCCCACCACCTTGCCGCCCCCGGCCTTGACGACGCCGCTGGTGTCCTGCTCGAGCGAGTGGCCGAACGCGTAATCGGCGGTGAGGAAGAACCAGGTGTCGCCGCCGCCCTTGAGCACGCCTTGTCCGGTGACGGCGGCCAGCGAATAGGTGTCCCAGGTGTAGTGCACCTGGTACGGGGCGCAGGCCTCGTTGGTCAGCCGGCTGGTGCCGGGGCCGGTGAGCAACGCCGGTTTGCCCTTGGTCCTGGCGACCTCGGCCGCGGCCAGCGCGGTGGCCGACGCGGCGACGTCGCCGATGACGTCGAGCTTCTGCGCATCGAACCATTCGCGCGCCTTGGCCGCGGCGATGTCGGCCTTGTTCTGGTGGTCGGCGAACAGCACTTCGATCGGCTGTCCGAGCACCTTGCCGCCGAAGTCCTCGACCGCCATGCGCGCCGCATGCACCGAGCCTTCGCCGGTGAGGTCCGAATACAGGCCGCTCATGTCGAGCAGCAGCCCGATGCGCACGACGCCGTCGGAGACGCCCTGCGCCTGCGCGGGCAAGGCGGCGAGCGAAGCCGCGAGGACGGTGGCAGCGCCGATGGCGCGAACGGAATGTCTGGATGCTGGCAAGGGGTGTCTCCTGGTTGCGGATGGGCGGCGGGATGATCCGGCATCCGCGCCGGGGCCAGTAGAGGGTTTGCGTGGGTCGGGCCGGCGCCAGCCCGGCCGCGGCGGAAGCCGTGCGCCGCAGCGCGTCGCGCAAGGCCAGCCCGGCCTCGTTCAGCACCCATGCCATCGGAATTGCCCCGAGTCAGGGGGCGCTGCACAGGCAGTGCACCGCCAGGGGGTAGGGCCGGGATGGCTGCGTGAAATCGTGCAGCCACGCCAGCTCATGCTGCATCGTCCGCGCCGCCTCGGCCGCCACACCGGCCACAGGCAGCAGCGCGTCGACCTCCTGCAGCAGCGCCTCGCGCACCGCGCCGCCGAACAGCTCCAGCAGTTGCTGCAGTCGCCCCGGCTCGCGCTCCAGGTAGCTGATGCGCAGCTCGCCGCTGTCGATGCCCGGCAGCTTGGCGCGCTGCGCAGCCGCCGACAGCGCGTCGCGGTAGCCGCCCAGCCGGTCGACCAGGCCGCGCGCCTGCGCCTGCGTGCCGGTCCACACCCGGCCCTGGGCGACGGCGTCGATCTGCGCCGGTGTGCGCTGGCGCGCCGCCGCCACCTTGGCGACGAACTCGGCATACAGGTGATCGACGCTGCTCTGCACGACGGCGGCAAAGCGCGGGTCGATGGCACGGCGCGGGTCGTAGGCGCCGCGCAGCCAGGTGGTGGTGGCGCCGCCGGTGTGCACGCCCAGCTGGTCCAGCGCCTTCTCGGCGGTGGGCAGCAGCGTGAACACGCCGATCGAGCCGGTGATGGTGGCGGCGTCGGCGATGACCTCGTCGGCGGCGGTGGCGATCCAGTAGCCGCCCGAGGCGGCGACATCGCCCATCGACACCACCACCGGCTTGCCGGCGGCGCGCGTCAGCTCCAGCTCGCGGCGGATCAGTTCAGCGCCGAAGGCGCTGCCGCCGGGCGAATCGACGCGCAGCACCAGCGCCTTGACGGCGTCGTCCTCGCGCGCCTTGCGGATCAGCGCCGCGGTCGACAGGCCGCCGATGCGCCCGGGCGGGGCTTCGCCGTCGCCGATGTCGCCTTCGGCCACGACCACCGCCAGCGCGTCGCCGCTGCGCTTGGGCGCCAGCCGCGACAGGTAGTCGTCGAAGCTCACCTGGCGGAAGCTCTTGGCATCCTCGTCGCGCGCGCCGCGCTCGATCATCAGCTGGCGCAGCTCGTCGCGTGTCTTCAGCGCGTCGACCAGCTTCGCATCCAATGCCACCTTCGCCAGATCGCCCTGGGCCGCGGCCAGGCGCTGCGGCAGCTCGTCGATGCCGCGCGCCAGCGCGCCGGCGCCGAGCTTGCGCGCGCGCTCGACGTGGTCGCTGTAGCTGCTCCACAGCCCTTGGTTGAGCTGCGTCTCGGCCTCCAGCGCCTGCGGCGACGGTCCGTTCTCGGTGAAGGGTTCGCCGAAGCTCTTGTAGGTGCCGACGCGGATCAGGTTGACGGTCACGCCCAGGCGGTCGAGCGCGTCGCGGTAGTAGTTGCGCCAGCGGCCGAAGCCGTCGATGTGCACCGTGCCCATCGGATGCATCAGCACCTGGTCGGCCGCCGCGGCGACCAGGTACTGGCGCTGGTCGTAGCTGGAGCCCCAGGCCAGCACTGGCTTGCCCGCGGCCTTGAAGCGCTGCACGCCGAGCGCCAGCTCGCGCAGCGAGGCCAGCCCGGCGCCCTGGAAGTCGTCCAGCACCAGCAGCAGCTGCGTGATCTGCGGGTCCTTCGCCGCGGCGTCGAGCACCGCCAGCACGTCGCGCAGTTGCACCTGCCGGGCGCGCTCGCCGCGCACGCGCTGCAGCGCGGCATCGCGCCAATCGCCGAGCAAGGGGCCGCTGAACTGTTCGACCAGCGGGCCGCGCAGGTTCAGCACCAGCGCCGTCCTGTCCTGCAGCGGCGCCGGCGCGCGGTGCCACCAGGCCCAGGCGAGCGCGGCCAGCAGCGCCAGGAACAGCAGGTTCAGCGCCAGCCGGCGCGTGGCGTCGAGCAGCCGCCACAGGCGGCGCAACAAACCGGGACGGGACGCGGACATGCACGCTCCTGGGTCGATGACAACCGCCCAGCATATGCGCCCGCACCGGCGGCGCCACGCGGCTTGCGATACTCGACGCCGATGCAGGCCATCCTCGCCGTCACCGTCCCCTTCTTCGCGCTGGTGTTGTGCGGCTGGCTCGCAGCCTGGCGCGGCGTGCTGCCCGACAGCGCGATCCCGGGGCTGAACGCCTTCGTGCTGTACTTCGCGCTGCCGTGCATGCTGTTCCGCTTCGGCGCGACGACGCCGATCCTCGATCTGCTGAACCCGGCGCTGCTGGGGGTCTATCTGCTGTGCGCGCTGCTGATGGTGTTCGCCGCCATCGCCTTCAGCCTGGGCCCGCGCGTCCACCTGAAGGACGCGGCCTTCGGCGCGCTGGTGGCGGCGTTCCCGAACACCGGCTTCATGGGCGTGCCGCTGCTGGTGGCGCTGCTCGGGCCGGCCGCCGCCGGGCCGATGATCTGCACGCTCCTGGCCGACCTGTTCGTCACGACGTCGCTGTGCATCGCGCTGGCGCAGATGCACGACGCCGCGGGGCTGGGCACGCGCGCGGCGCTGGCGCGTGCGCTGCGCGGCACGCTGAGCAACCCGCTGCCGTGGTCCATCGCCGCCGGCGCGCTGTTCTCGGTGGCCGGCATCAGCCTGGCTGGCCCGCCCGACATGGTCGTGCGCATGCTGGCCGACGCGGCATCCCCGGTGGCGCTGTTCACCATCGGCGCGGTGCTGTGCCGCGCCGGGCGCCATGCGCACACGCGCACGCCGCTGGCGCTGACCCTGCCGGTGGCGCTGATGAAGCTGCTGCTGCACCCGCTGCTGGTGTTCCTGGCGCTGGCCGCGGCAGCGGCACTGGGCGCGCCGCTGAGCGGCTTCCAGATCATGGTGGTGACGTTGACCGCGGCGCTGCCCAGCGCCAGCAACGTGGCCATGCTGGCCGAGCGCTACGGCGCCGACAACGGCCGGATCGCGCGCATCATCATGAGCAGCACCGTGCTCGCCTTCGTCAGCTTCTCGCTGCTGGCGTGGGTTTTCGGGGTGCAGCCCGCGCGCTGACGGTCCGCCCCTGCGAATCGGCGATCACCCGGATGGCCGCTCGCGGCGCATAGCTGTCAGTGGAGAACCCCCTTTCGAGCGTGCGCGCATGGGGCCGCGGGCGGGCC
>DAORHX010000321.1:0-4665 GCA_035438245.1 Rubrivivax sp. | reverse complement strand
CCGCTGGGCACCTTCTTCCGCTACATCGGCGACAGCGCGACCTACATCGCGCGCTACGACGACCTGTACAACGGCAAGGACGAGCAGATCGACGTGTCGAAGGTGGCGGTGTCGATGAACGGCATCGAGCTGCAGGACCGCGAATTCTTCGCCGCCATCCGGGAGGGGCGCGAGCCCAACGCCAGCGTGGCGCAGGTGCTGCCCTGCTACCAGGTGCTGCACAAGCTGGAGCGGCAGCTGGCCGGCTGAAGATGCGCAGCCGCCGCATCGGTCCCTTCACCGTCTCGGCGGTGAGCCTGGGCTGCATGAACCTGAGCCATGCCTACGGCGCACCGCCGCCGCCGGCCGACGCGCAGCGGCTGCTGCTGCGCGCGCTCGAACTGGGCGTGACGATGTTCGACACCGCGGCGCTGTACGGCTTCGGCGCCAACGAGACGCTGGTCGGCCGGGTGCTGCGCAGCCATCGCGATGGCATCGTGCTGGCCAGCAAGGGCGGCATGGCCGGGGTGGCCTTCGACGATGGCATCAAGCGGGTCATCGACGGCCGGCCCGAGGCCATCCGCCGCAACTGCGAAGACAGCCTGCGCCGCCTCGGCGTCGAGCACATCGACCTGTACTACCTGCACCGCTGGGACAAGACGGTGCCGATCGAGGACTCGGTCGGCGCGATGGCCGAACTGGTGCGGCAGGGAAAGGTGCGTGCGCTGGGCCTGTCGGAAGTCTCGGCCGCCAGCCTGCGCCGCGCGCATGCGGTGCATCCGATCGTCGCCGTGCAGTCGGAGTATTCGCTGTGGAGCCGCAATGTCGAGATCGCGGTGCTGCAGGCCTGCCGGGAGATCGGCGCGGCGCTGGTCGGCTTCAGCCCCACCGCGCGCGGCTACCTGACGGGCACGCTGCGCGATCCTTCGCTGCTGGACGCCAAGGACCTGCGCCGTTCCATGCCACGCTTCCAGGCGGAAAACTACGCTGCCAACCTGCGCCTGCTGGACGACTTTGCGGCGGTGGCCGTGGCGGCCGGCTGCAGCATGGCGCAGCTGGCGCTGGCCTGGGTGCTGGCGCAGGGCGAGCACGTCGTGGCGCTGCCGGGAACGACGCAGCTGGCGCATCTGCAGGAGAACGTCGACGCCGCGGCGCTGTCGCTGCCGGCCGACATCGTGCGCCGCGCCGGTGCGGCGCTGCAGCAGCACGAGATCGCCGGCGCACGCTACGCTGCCGCCACGCAGGCCGAGGTCGATACCGAGGAGTTCTGACCCGCCCGCGACAGGACATGGCGGGCCTGCGGCGGCGGTGCTTTGCCTGCGGCTGTGGCGGCGCGAGAATGGCGCACCCATTCACCATCTGCGGGCTCTCATGTCGCACCAGCTCATCGTCCTGCCCGACGACACCGGCAAACCCATCGTCGACGCCATCGACGCCGCGCGCCGCTCGCTGAACATCCGCATGTTCCTGTTCACCGATCCGACCTTGCTGGCGGCGGTGTGCACGGCGCAGCAGCGCGGCGTCAAGGTGCGCGTCATGCTGAACCCGGCGCGGCGCAGCGGCGAATCGGAGAACGAGGAAGCGCGGCACACGCTGACGGCTGCCGGCGTCGAAGTGCGCGACAGCAACCCGGCCTTTGCGCTGACCCACCAGAAGTCGATGGTGGTCGACGGCCGCATCGGCTTCGTCGAATCGCTGAACTGGGAGCCGCGCGACCTGACGAAGACGCGCGACTACGCCGTCATCACCACGCACGACCACGAGGTCGAGGAAATGGTGGCCTGCTTCGAGGCCGACTGGGCGCACAAGGACTTCGCGCCGCGCGCGCAGTCGCCGCTGATCTGGTGCCCGAACAACGGGCGCCAGCGCATGGCGGCGTTCATCGACGCCACGCGCCACAGCCTGTGGCTGCAGAACGAGCGCTACCAGGACCAGGTGATCATCGAGCGGCTGGTGCGCGCCGTGACGCGCGGCGTCAAGGTGCACATCCTGGCCAAGCCGCCGCACACGCTGAAGCCCGAAAAGCTGGTCGAGGGCGTCGGCGGGCTGCGCATCCTGCAGGACGTGGGTGCCAAGGTGCACACGCTCAAGCACCTGAAGCTGCATGCCAAGATGCTGTTGGCCGACGGCAAGCGTGCGGTGGTCGGCTCGATCAACATCGCGCCGGGCAGCTTCGACGCGCGCCGCGAACTGGCCATCGAGACCGACGATCCCGCCGCCGTGAAGCGTCTGGAGCAGACGGCCAGGTACGACTGGGAAAAATCCCACCCGCTCGACCTCAGCGATGCGGCGTTGATCGCCGACCTGAAGAAGCGCAAGGGGCTGAGCCCCGACCAGCTGGTGCTGTACGAGGACAGCGAGCAGTGGGGCTACCACCACAACGGCCACCATGCCAAGCATGGCGGCAAGCACGCCGACGAAGCGTAACGGCGGGCGCTACTTCGGCGCCTTGGCGGGTGCGTGCTCGTCGTACAGCGCCTGCAGCTTGCGCAGCTTGAGCACGCCGTAGAACACGGTGCTCACCAGCAAGACCACGAGGATGCCGACCAGCACCTTCTCGGCGTCGTAGTTGGCCATGCGGTTGGCGACATAGGAGCCGACGATCAGGCCCAGGATCGCCAGGTTGAGGGCCCAGTTCACCGCGTGCGACACCACGTAGTGCAGCGTGCCGAAGCCGGCCAGCTGATAGAGCATGAAGGGCAGGACCGCCACCGCCGGGATCAGCTGCGAGGCGCCCAGCGCGACGTTGACGGCGCCGGGCGCGGCGGAATGCAGCAACTTGCTGGTGGCCAGTTCGTGGAACAACGACGGCACCGCGGCCAGCAGCGGCACCACGGCCAGCAGCTCCAGCACCAGGCCGCCGCTCCAGGTGCCGATGCGCGAGTTGTGGTCCGCGCCGGCGCCGGTCGACTGCGTGCCGATGAACAGGCCGCCGACCACGGCGGTGGCGCTGGCCAGCATGAACAGCTCGACGCTGATGCCGAAACCGGTGGGCTCGCCGACCTTCAGCAGCAGCAGCGCCAGGAAGCCGGGGGTATAGAACATCACCCGCACCAGGCGGGCCCAGACGCGTGCATCGCGCTCCGGCGGCAGCTGCGGCAGCGGCTGCCCGTCGCTGCCCAGAACGGGTCGCTCCTTCGACATGATGGCTTCCTTCTCGATGGGGATTCGATCGCCGGCGGAACGCTATCACAGCGCCGCAGGGATCCTCAATCCGCCCGCTGCGCCGCCGCCTGCACGGCGAAGACCGGCATGGCCGCCGCCTTGCCCTTGAAGACCACCTCGCCCAGCGGCTCGAGCGCGAAGTGCTCGCCCACCTGGGCACACGTCGCAGCGTCGATCAGGATCGGCCGCCCGGCCTGCTTGGTATGGGCCTCGAGCCGTGCCGCCAGGTTGACCGCATCGCCGATGCAGGTGTAGGTGGCGCGCTCCTTGGTGCCGGTGTAGCCGGCGATCATCTCGCCGGTGGCGATGCCGATGCCGACGGCCAGGCGCGCCTTGGCGCCGGCTTCGCGCTCGACGTTCAGCAGCGCGATCAGCTCGATCATCTCGCGCGCCGCGCGCACCGCGCTGCCGCAGGGGTCAGCCAGCGGCAGCGGCGCACCGAAGATCGACATCAGCCCGTCGCCGACCATCTGGTTGACGACGCCGCCGTGGCCGGTGATGGCGTCGAACATCAGCGTGTAGAAGGTGTTGAGCAGCTCGATCGTCTCTTCGGGCGACTGCGCTTCAGCGATCGAGGTGAAGCCGCGGATGTCGCAGAACATCACCGTGCCGGCGATGCGCTTGCCGCCGAGCGCGAAGCCCGAGCGCTGCAGGTCCTCGGCCACCTCGCTGGTGGCGAAGCGGCGCACCAGGGCCGATTGCTGGTCGCGCAGCCGCTTCTTCTCCAGGCTGGAGCCGACACGCGCGCGCAGCAGCACCGGGTTCACCGGCTTGTGCAGGTAGTCCTCCGCGCCGAGCTCGATGCAGCGCGCGATCTCGGCCACGCCCTCGAGCGAGCTGGTGACGATCACCGGCAGGTCGCTCAGGCGCAGGTCGGCCGCCAGCTGCTCCAGCACCTCGAAGCCCGTCATCTCGGGCATCTCCATGTCCAGCAGCAGCAGGTCGAAGGCCTCGCGCCGCAGCATGTCCAGCGCGATGCGGCCGTTCTCGGCCATGGCCGTGCGATGGCCCAGCTGCTCCAGGCTGCGCGACAGCAGCAGCCGGTTGACCTTGTTGTCGTCGGCGACCAGCAGGTAGGCGCCGCGCTCAGCCACGGCACAGCTCCGCCAGCGCCGCCGCGGCCTGGGCATAGAGGGCATCCAGCGCGTCGATGGCGGCCGCATCGGTGGGCAGCCCAGCGAGTTCCAGGTCGCGCGCCGCGCTGCCGAGTGCGGCGGCACCGAAGGTGTTGGCGTTGCTCTTCAGCGAATGCGCGGCGCGGCGGAAGCGCTCTGCCGAGCCCGCGGCGAGCGCGTCGCGCAGTTCGGCAAGCATCTGCGGCGCCTCGGCCCGGAAGGTGTCGACCAGCTCGGCGACGAACTCCGCGCCGGCGCTGTCCTGCAGTTCGGCGAAGACCGTGGGGTCGATCGTGGGGTTCATGTCATCGGCTTTCGCGCCAGCGCGCATTCTGCAGCGCCTGCACCAGCGCGTCGACCCGGATCGGCTTGGTGACATAGTCGTCCATGCCGGCGGCCAGGCATT
>DAORHX010000320.1:0-4691 GCA_035438245.1 Rubrivivax sp. | reverse complement strand
CCGGCCGCCGCCGCTTCGGCGCCGGCGCCGCCGAACAGCCGACGCAGCATCGCCGACAGCCGCTCCGGGCTGACCGGCTTGGCGAGGAAGTCGTTCATGCCGGCCATCAGGCAGCGCTCGCGCGTCTGCGTGAAGGCGTCGGCGGTCAGCGCGATGATCGGCACCGTCGCCGACGCGGTCTCGGGCAGCGCACGGATCGCCAGCGTCGCACCGACGCCGTCGAGCAGCGGCATGTGCAGGTCCATCAACACGATGTCGAAGCGCTGTTCGCGGATCGCTTGCACGGCCTCCAGCCCGTTGCCGGCGAAGAAAGGCTGGTGGCCCATGCCTTCGAGCAGCGCCGCCATGTACTGTCGGTTCACCGGATGGTCCTCGGCCACCAGCACGCGCAGCGAGCCGGTGCCGGGCGGGGCTGCCTCGGGCGCCGCCGGTGGCGGCTGCGGCGGCTGCGGCGGTGAGACCGTCGCGCGCAGCGGCAGGCGGAAGCTGAAGCGGCTGCCTTCGCCGGGCACGCTCTTGGCGGTGACGTCGCCGCCCATCAGCCGTGCCAGGCTGCGCGAGATCTCGAGCCCCAGCCCGGTGCCGCCGTGGCGCCGCGACCGTGATTCGTCGCCTTGCGAGAAGCGCTTGAAGAGCCGGTCCAGCATCGTCTGGTCCATGCCGATGCCGGTGTCGGTGACGACGAATTCGAGCCACTGGCGGCCATCGTCGCCGTCGGCGCGGTGCAGGTCGACGACGACCACGCCGCGGTCGGAGAACTTGACGGCGTTGCTCACCAGGTTGAACAGGATCTGCTTGACCCGCGTGCGGTCGGCGCGGACCTTTTCCGGCACGCCGGGGTCGGCGTCGATGTGCAGCGCCAGCGACTTGGCCTGCGCCTGCGGCCGCATCGGTGCTTCGACCTCGCGCAGCAGCTCGCGCAGATCGACCGGCTCCTCGGTCAGCGTCAGCCGCCCCGATTCGAGCAGCGACATGTCGAGCACGTCGTTCAGGATCGTCAGCAGGTGGTCGGCCGATTCGGTGGCGGTGCGCAGGTAGTCGACCTGGCGTGCATTGAGGCCGGTGTCGCGCAGCAGCGACAGCATGCCCAGCAGCCCGTGGAACGGGGTGCGGATCTCGTGGCTCATGTTCGCCAGAAACACGCTCTTCGCCTCGCTGGCCGCTTCGGCCTGCTGGCGCGCCTCGCGCAGGTGCGCGGCCAGGTCGATCAGCTCGCGCTGGCGCTGGCCGAGCAGCCGCATCTGGCGCATCGCCACCAGCCCGAACACCAGCACCAGCAGCGACAGGGACAGCGTCAGCAGCAGCGCGATCTGGTTGTGCTTGCGCACCGCGGCGTTGCGCTCGTCGATCTGCAGCGACACGTGATGCGCCGCGCTCAGCGACATCGAATGGATCGGCCCGCCCAGCGCGTCCAGTGCCGGCTGCAGCGCGACCAGCGCGCCCACGTCCAGCGGCCGCGGGCTGCCCGGGCCGAGCACCTTGTCGGCACGGTCGATGAAGTCGTTCATCGTCTGCACGGGAGCGACATAGTCGCCGCTGCCGACCATCAGCCGCACGGTGCGCTCGTTGTGCAGCAGCCCGACGCGGCTGACCCAGATGTCGTAGCGCAGCTGCAGCGCCTCGGCGTCGAGCTGCCCGCGCTCGTAGCGCGCGCGCACCCAGGCTTCGCGCAGCCGCAGGTACTCGGCCTCGAGCTGGTACAGGCTCAGCACCACGTAGTCGTCCTGGTAGGCCACGCTGTGCTTGAGCAGCGCGAACTGCCGCGCCTGCACCAGCGCGACGGCGGCCAGCGCCAGCGCCAGCAGCACGCCTACGAGCCCGAAGAGCGTGAAGCGGCGCTGCCGTGTCGCGCCGGCGGCCGGCTGCGCGGCGTCTATTGCACTTCGATCGTCTTCAGCTGCCATGCCGAGCGACTGTAGTAGACCGTGGTGCGCAACTCGGCGCTCGAATCGAACGGGTAGATGATGAACAGCGGGCCCTTGTCGCGTACCGCCATCGGCTTGTCGTCGAGCAGCCGTGCCAGCACCACGTCGAAACGCTGCGTGTCCTCGAACGGCAGGTCGACGCGGTAGTCGTTCAGCGCCCGCGCCCGCAGGTTGCTGCCCATCGCGCCGCAGGCGGCGAGCACGTCACGCAGCAGCGGACCGGTGAACTTGTGCGGCAGCGAGTACCACGGCGTGCGTGTGACGAAGCTGTGCTGCGGCAGCCGTTCGAGCATCGCCATGTCGAACTGCGCGGCGCTGCCGGCGTTGGGCTCGCGCACGCGGCCGAAGACCGTCAGCACCACGGGGCCGGCCGGCCGGTCCAGCGCCCGCGCTGCAGCCACGGGCAACGCGGCGGCAAGGCAGCACACGAGGCGGCGGCGGGTCAGCATGGTGGCTCGGGCGGGCGGCGGCGTGCGCGGGGTCGAGGTGGACACCATTTTAGGGAACGGTGATGGCGCTTCGCGGGCAGGCGGCGCCCGCCATGCAAAAAGTGACCGCGGCTCGGTGTTTCCCAGACGTTCGCGGTGGCCGCGGCGCGTGTAGTCTGCGGCGAGCGCCGGTGGCGTCGACCGACTTGGGGTTCACCCGAATCCTCGATGGCGGTCAATGGCACTGTCAGGGCGTGTGACCGACCATGCCACGCCGGCCCGCCAGGCGGCCACGTGTGTGATGGCGGCCCGCCGCAACCCCTAGCACTGGAGACGACTCGATGCAGGTTTCTGAAGCGACCCAGATCCCTACCCGCCGCCTCGCGGCATTCGGCCGCTGCGTGCTCGCTGCCGCCGCAGCCTTCGGCGTGTCGGGCGCGGCCCACGCGGCGTGGGAACCGACCAAGGCCGTCGAGTTCATCGTGCCGGCCGGCACCGGTGGCGGCGCCGACCAGATGGCGCGGCTGATCCAGGGCATCATCGTCAAGCACAAGCTGATGAAGGAGTCGATGGTCGTCATCAACAAGTCCGGCGGCGCCGGCGCCGAAGGCTTCCTGTCGGTGAAGGACGCGAAGGGCGACCCGCACAAGATCATCATCACGCTGTCCAACCTGTTCACCACCCCGCTGGCCACCGGCGTGCCTTTCGGCTGGAAGGACATGACGCCGGTGTCGATGATGGCGCTGGACCAGTTCGTGCTGTGGGTCAATGCCGAGACACCGTACAAGACGGCCGCGGAGTACATCGCGGCGGTCAAGGCGGCCGGGCCGAGCAAGATGAAGATGGCCGGCACCGGCTCGAAGCAGGAAGACCAGATCATCACCGTCGGGCTGGAGAAGGCCACCGGCACCAAGTTCATCTACGTGCCTTTCAAGGGCGGCGGCGACGTCGCGGTGCAGCTGGTGGGCAAGCATGTCGACTCCACCGTGAACAACCCGATCGAAGCCGTGGCCCAGTGGCGCGCCGGCGCGCTGCGCCCGCTGTGCGTGTTCGACGACACGCGCATGCCCTACAAGGAGAAGATCACCGCCAGCCAGTCGTGGGCCGACATCCCGACGTGCAAGGAAGCCGGCGTGCCCACCGACTACGTCATGCTGCGCGGCATCTTCATGGCGCCGGGGGTGACGGCGGAGCAGCAGGCCTACTACCTCGACCTGATGAAGAAGGTGCGCGACACGCCGGAATGGAAGGAGTTCATGGAAAAGGGCGCCTTCAACCCGACGGCGCTCAGCGGCGCGGAGTTCGTCAAGTGGCTCGAGAGCGCCGACACGCTGCACAAGACGCTGATGTCCGAAGCCGGCTTCCTGGCCAAACCGCAGCAGTAGCCGCCGCATGCACCGGGCCGCATCGCCGGCCCGGCGGCTCCATCCAACCTCGATGCGCGCACCGCCGGCCCGGGCCGGCACCGCTGCGCGTGTCGCCACGCGAAGCACACCATGGCAGATGACACCTCCGGCGCCGATGCGCAGGGCCGGCCCGTGGCCCGCAACGTCACGGTCGACACCGTGGTCGCGGCCTGCCTGGCGCTGCTCGGGGTGGTCGTCATGGTCGAGGCACGCCGCCTCGGTGCCGAATGGAGCAGCGACGGGCCCGGCTCGGGCTACTTTCCGTTCTACATCGGCCTGATCCTGGCCGTGTGCGGCGCGGCCATCCTCGTGCAATCGCTGCGCGCGCGCCGCACCGACAGGCAGGTCTTCGTCGACTCGGTGCAGCTCGAGCGCGTGCTGTCGGTGCTGCTGCCGGCTGCGCTGTACGTCGGCGCCATCATGCTGATCGGCCTGTACGTGGCCTCGGCGCTGTTCATCGCGCTGTTCATGATCGTGCTGGGCAAGTACCCGTGGGGCAAGAGCCTGCTCATCGGCACCCTGGTGAACGTGTTGTTCTTCGCCATGTTCGAGATCTGGTTCAAGGTGCCGCTGTACAAGGGCGCGCTCGATCCCTTGCGTCTGCTCGGCTACTGAAGGCGCACGCGGCACGCGAACGGGGGGTTCGTTCATGGAAGAGATCGGCGCTCTGATGCACGGCTTCGCGGTCGTGCTGTCGCCGATGAACATCAGCTTGATGTTCATCGGCGTGATCCTCGGCGTGCTCATCGGCGTGCTGCCCGGGCTGGGCGGCGCCAACGGCGTGGCCATCCTGCTGCCGCTGACCTTCGCGATGCCGCCGACCTCGGCCATCGTCATGCTGTCGTGCATCTACTGGGGTGCGCTGTTCGGCGGCGCCATCACCTCGATCCTGTTCAACATCCCCGGCGAGCCCTGGTCGGTGGCCACCACCT
>DAORHX010000319.1:0-4698 GCA_035438245.1 Rubrivivax sp. | reverse complement strand
CAGCTTCTCCTTGCTGGTGGCGCAGCCGCCGAGCAGGGTGGCCGCCAGCAGCACGGCGGCCGCGTCAATCCAGATCCGAGGCATGGGCTTCTCCGGTGCGGTGGTGGACCCGACGCCCCTTGGCGTCGTAGTCGATGTCGAGCGGCTGCTCCAGATGCACGGCCACCTTGGCGCCGGGCTGCACGTAGACCGCCGCGAAGGCCTGGCCGTAGAGCTTGTTGACCCAATCGGCCATGTCGCGCACGCCGCCCGCGAGGATGCGGCCCATCGCTTCGTTGCCGCTGATGCCGACGGTGCCCAGCGAGCCGTTGCTGTTGGCGACCACGGCCACGCTGCCGTTGTCGGACTTGATGAGCGAGGCCGCGCCGGCGCCGGCCGCGGTGATGAGCGCCTGGCTGCCCAGGTACTGCTGGGCGTTGCTGCGCCGCTCGCCGCTGACGCAGGGGATGCCGTAGGGGTCGCTGATCCAGCCCAGGCCGCCCTGGATGCTGGCGCCGTTGTGCCCCGAGTTGCCGCCGCTGCTGCCGCCCTTGCTGCTGTCCTCCGGCACCGTGCGGATGGTGCCGTCCTGGAACACGAACGTGACCGAGCGGATTTGCCCGCGCACGCACGAGAGCGTCCAGTCGCCCGAGGCCGTGCCGCTGACCACGGCGCCGGCCACGTCGGGGATGTCGATGCCGTTGGCCGTGAGGTTGTCCGGGCCGATCAGCACCTTGAACGGGTACGGGTCGTTGACGGTTCCATCGATCGGCACGCGCCCGATCAGCGCCGTCATGGCAATCGACCCCATGAGCGTCGAGTTCGACGGCACGGTGTAGACAGCCTTCGTGGAAGCGCCCACCGCGCGGCTGCCGACGTCGGCGACGGATTCCACTGCGGCCGACAGGCTTTTCTGGGCCGGCCCGAAGCTCAGGGGAAAGCTCGGCTCCTTGCTGGCGTTCTTGGCGTCGACCTTGGCATCGTCGGGCTCGACCCACTGCGTGCCACCGACGCCGCGGTTGAAGCGCTGACCGTCACCCTCTTCCAGCCCCAGCCCGACGGGCAGGTCGGACGGGCCGCCCTTGCCGGAAAGGCCGTCCAGTTGCCGCTGCAGATCCTGCAGCAGCCCCTGGGTCTGCTGCCTGTCGCTGGCCACCTGGGTGCGCTCCTGCTCCAGGCGGTTGCGCTCGCCTTCCAGCGCGCTCTGGATGCGTTGGTCGATCGCGCTTTCCCGGGCACGCAGGCGCTCGTTCTCGGCCTTGTGCTGCTTGTTGTCGCCGAGCGCGCTCTGCAGCTCGGTGCGCAACTGCTTCACCTGGGCCACCAGCGTGGCGACGGTATCGCGCGGCGTGTCGCCTGCGATGCCCAGGGCTTTCATCTCCTCGGGCGTGAGCGTACTGGCCGCGCCCTTGGGGGCGGGCTGGCCGCCGGGGGCGCCGGAGAACAGTTTGATGCCGACGAACACCAGCAGCAGCGCCATCGGGATCAGCAGCCACTTGAGCAGCGGATTACTTTTCATCGCGCGCTCCTCCGGTCGAGCCGGCCGCGGCGGCCGGCGGCAGGTTCGCGGTGGCATCGATCGGGCTCAGCGCCGGCAGCAGCGACTCGGCCAGGCCGTGGCCGCGCGTGACCAGGTAGAGCACCGTGGTGTCGGACGGGGTGCCGGCCGGCCCCAGGTTCGGATGCTGGAAGGTCGCCGCCACGAAGTTCCCCTGCAGGGCGCGCGGGTCGAGGTCGAGCCAGCGCGCCGCGGTATTGGTGAGTCGCACGGCCGTCACCCACTGGTCTTCCAGGCGCCACGCTGCCAATGCTCGCGCGTGCACCGGCAGCGTCGGCAGCAAGGTGTCCAGCGCGAGGCCGCGGCGCAGGTTCACGCGCCCGATGCCGGCGACCGGCTCGACGGTGCGCAGCGGCGCGTAGAGGTTCTGCGCGGCATGGCGCGTCAGCACGACCGGTACCGGCGTTTCGCGCCGGGGTACGGATTTGTCTGCGGGCGCATCGGCCTGCTCGTCCGCGCCGCTTGCTGCACCGCCGCCGTAGCGCTTTGCGGGGGCTTCCGCTTCCACGATGCGCACCGGCTCCAGCGGCGCCTGGCCGTCCTTCGCCGGCTCGGCGGCGATGTCGAGCAGGATCAGCGCGCCGGATTCCACGTCCTGCAGTTGCAGCCGCGTGGGCGGAATCGGCTCGCTCGCCCGCAGGTAGATCGCGCCGCCGGCACTCTGCACGCGCAGGTAGTCGCCGACGCCGGCCGGCACGCCGACGCGCACATTGCGGTCGATGAAGACCACGCGCTCCTGGCCGACCACCAGCGGCACCGGCAGGGGCAGCCGCTCCCAGCGCAGGATTTCCACGGCCTGGCTGGCCGGCACGAAACCGAGGATCAGCAGGACGCCGGCCAGGGCCGACAAGGCAACGGGCTTCATGGGGAGTCTCCCTGCAGGTGGCCGGAGGCGTTGGCGGGCGCGCCGGCCTGGGTCGGCGTCGGCGGCGTTTCGATGCGCTGGGGTGCGCTGGCGTAGCAGTCCAGCGCCAGGCCGAAGGGGTTGCGCTCGGGGTCGATGTCCAGCCGGACGACCTTGATGGGGTAGCGCACCAGGGCGCGCTTGACCTGCTCGGAGCCGTAGTATTCGTCCGCGCTCACGTCGAGCGTGACGATCCAATCGCGGTCGGAGACCACCTTGACGCGCGTGGCCGGATCATCGCCGTAGCCGCGGCCGGGAATCTCGTAGATGCCGCGCACGCGCTGACGCAGCTCGCCACTGGCGCGCCGGTACTCGTAGTCCTGTTGCAGAAAGGCCCGGCAGCTCGGCGTCAGGTAGGCCGACAGCGCGCGCAGGTTGCGCGGATAGTCTTCTTCGCCGTTCGTGGGCCAGCGCTGCACCTGCTGCCAGATGTAGAACGAGAAGGCATACACGCTCTCGGGCGGCACGTCCCACCACTTGCGCGTGCTGCCCGAGCGCAGGTCCGGCGGCACATGGATGGTCAGACTCTTCGGCGCACTCCACCAACCGAAGCCGAGCAGCAGCGCCACCACGAACAACGCGCCGGCCCCCAGACGCAACGTCTTCACGTGCGCCTGCAGGTGCGCAACCTCGTTCCTGAAACGGCTCATGGCGTCCCTCGATCGGCGTTGCGCCGGGTCGCCCAGTAGCCCGCGCGGGTGATGAGGCGCTGCCCGCCCAGGAGCGCTGCCAGCGCCGGGTGCCGCAGGGCCAGCCGCCACTGGAGCTGCCGGTACAGCCAGGTGTCGGGCCGGCCACGCTTCTGTGCGCGCAGGAAGCCACCGCCGACGAAGACGCCCAGCGCGATGCCGGCGACGATCAGCGTGGGCACCATGGCGATGCTGTGCGTGAGCCAGGCCAGCGGCAGGCCGAGCGCGAACCCGGCGGCGGCCGACAGGCCGGCGCAGATCCACAACTCGTCGGCGGTCAGCCCGCGCACGACCACCGGCTGGCGGTTCAGCCGGTGCGGCAGGAAGGTCACCAGCGTGTCGCGCGGGGTCTCCGAAGGGACGGCCATCGCTTGCCGCCCTCACAGCACGCCGGTGGCCTTGGTGAGCAGCCAGATGCCGACCACCAGCAGGATCGCGCCCACGGCGACCGTCAGGCCGAACTGGCCCCAGGTGGCGCGGCCGGTGTGGATCTCCGAGTAGCGCGTGTAGGCGTGATAGCAGACACCGACGAACATCGAGGCGACCACGAGCAGCGCGATCAGCAGCACGATGTCGTAGCCGTAGTTCTGCAAGGTCTGCAGGATGCCGCTGCCCTGGCCGCGCGATGGGTCTTCCATGGTCGGCAGGCCCTGCGCGAAGGCCGACAGCGGCAGGCCCGCGAGCGCCAGCGGCAGCAGCGGAGCGGCGATGCGGGACGGAATGCGATGGGATGTCGTTGGAGTGTTCATGGCGTATGGCCCTTCGTGACGGTCAGGAGAGGAGGAAGAAGGTCAGCACCAGGTACATCGCCACGAAGCGCACGACGACGGCGAGGAACTGACGTTCAGTGATGCGGTGCTCGGCCCAGCCGACGTAGGCGGTGCGCATGGCCCACACGCCCCACAGCAGCAACACGGCGAACACGAAAGCGAGCACCACGGCAGAGACGGCCGAAGGCGCAAAGCCGCCGTTGGCCTGGAAGGCGGCGACCTGATCGGCAGAGGGCGTCATGGCGACGGCTCCTCGTCGTCGGCGCGGTCGCGGCGGACGTAATCGCCGGCCAGCGGGACGGGATCGCGCGGCTGGGCGCGCTGGGGCACGAGGTAGTCCTGCAGGCCGGCGCGAACGCGCTTCAGGTCTGCGCGCAGCCGGGCGTAGTCGAAGTGGTAGCGGGCGCGTTCCTGCGGAGCGGTATGGGCGGCGTGCTCGGCGAGGCGGTCGATCAGGTCGAGTTGGCGGGTGAGCGCGGCGAGCTGCTCACGCTCCGGGGTGTCGTCGGCAGCGACGGCAGGCTGCAGCGCCGAGAACGACACAGCCAACACCACGGCAAGCGCAGGCCATGCGGATGTGCGGCGGTTGGTCTGTCCCATCGTGCCATTCCCCGTTGAAGCGGATGGCCAGATGCTGTGGCGCGCTCTCGCTTTGCGCCGCAGGGAATGGGAACTCCGGCATGACCGGATTCCCGGGGCGAGCTGGCGATCAACCGTGCAATGCTCCCGGGATTGCGGAGTTGGCCAGCGCCTACCGCAGCTTGGTAGAATTGGCTAAACTTGGCAATCGTAATCTAC
>DAORHX010000318.1:0-4725 GCA_035438245.1 Rubrivivax sp. | reverse complement strand
GGCTTTCCCGGTGCCGACGCCGGCCGGCAGCGCTGCGGCGCCGGCCGCGCCGCCGGTCGCGCAGCCCGGCACCGGCCAGCCGCCGCGCGGGCTGCGGCTGGCCAGCACCGAAGCCGAGTCCGGCGCGGCGCCGGCCGGCCCGGCAGCGTCCGAGCCGCCGGAGGAGCCCCCCGAACCGACGCCGCCGCGCCCGTCGTTGAAGCGCGTCAAGTAGCGCTTCTAGAATCGCGGCTGCGTGTCGCGCCGGCTTAGCTCAGCAGGTAGAGCACCCGCCTTGTAAGCGGAAGGTCGTCCGTTCGATTCGGACAGCCGGCACCATCAGCGCCTCGGCCCCGTGGCAGGCCGCGCAGACGCCGTCGCCGCACCGTCGGCAGCGCCTACGCGACGCGCCCGAACCGATCGCCAGCAGGATGATCGACCTTGCCCGCGGCAGCGTCACCCTGGCCGGGGCGGCGCGTCGCGGGGCATGGCGCGCTGTCGCCGGTCATGGGAACATCGGGAGACGGCCCGCCCCTTGCGGGCACTTTCCCATCGCTGCCTATGCGTATCGCCACGTACAACATCAACGGCCTGAATGCCCGGCAGCCGGTGCTGCTGCGCTGGCTGGAACAGACCCGCCCCGATGTCGCCTGCCTGCAGGAGCTGAAGTCGCCGCAGGAGCGCTTTCCGCAGGAGGAGCTCCGCGCCGCGGGCTACGAGGCGATCTGGCACGGCCAGAAGAGCTGGAACGGCGTGGCCATCCTGGTGCGCGGCGGCCTGGCCCGGGAGACGCAGCGGGGCCTGCCGGGCGACCCCGAGGACACCCAAAGCCGCTACCTGGAGGCCGAGGTCGGCGGGCTGACCGTGGCGTGCCTGTACCTGCCCAACGGCAACCCGGCGCCGGGACCCAAGTTCGACTACAAGCTGCGCTGGTTCGAGCGCTTCATCCTGCGCGCGGCGGACCTGATGGCCAGCGGCAAGCCGGTGGTGCTGGCCGGCGACTACAACGTCATTCCCACCGGGCGGGACGTCTACAAGCCCGAGCGCTGGGTCGACGACGCGCTGTTCCGCGAAGAGACGCGCGAAGCCTTCGGACGCCTGATGGCCCAGGGCTGGGCCGACGCGCTGCGCGTGCTGCACCCGAACGAGACGATCTACACCTTCTGGGACTACTTCCGCAACGCATTCCAGCGCAATGCCGGGCTGCGCATCGACCACTTCCTGCTGAGCCCGCCGCTCGTGCCGCGGCTGCGCGCCGCTGCGGTCGATACCGACGTGCGCGGCTGGGACAAGTCCAGCGACCACGCGCCGGTATGGATCGACCTGGCCGACGCATAGGTGGCCGATGGCCGGGCGCCGCGGCTCGAAGACCCCTCACCGATCGAACACCGCGCGTGACACCCGCATGAAGACACTCGTCGCGCTACGCCATCTGGCGTTCGAAGACCTGGGGCTGCTCGCGCCGCTGATGCAGGCGCAAGGCTGGCGCATCCACTACCACGACCTGGGGGTCGACGATCTGCGCCGGCTCGACCTGGGCCAGGTCGACCTGCTGACGATTCTCGGTGGGCCGATCGGCGCGGAAGAGGACGACCGCTACCCGTTCCTCGAGGACGAGGTCCGACTGATCCGGCAGCGCATCGCCTCGCGCAGGCCGATGCTGGGCATCTGCCTTGGTGCGCAGTTGATCGCCCGGGCCCTGGGTGCACGCGTGCGGCCGATGGCGCGCAAGGAGATCGGCTACGGACCGCTGTCGTTGACGCCCGCGGGCGAGCGCTCTGCCCTGGCCGCCCTGGGTCCGCAAGCCGTGCTGCATTGGCACGGTGACCAGTTCGACCTCCCGCAGGGCGTCGAGTCGCTGGCGACGACGACGGCCTGCCCGCACCAGGCCTTCTGCGTCGAGGCCCACACCATGGCCTGGCAGTTCCACCTCGAGGTCGACGCCAGGCGGATCGAGCAGTGGCTGGTCGGTCACACCGGCGAACTGGCTCAGGTGGGCCTGCCGACGCAGACACTTCGCGAGCAGGCGAAGCTGCATGGCGCCGGCCTCGAGCAGGCGCTGCAGCGCGTCATGAGCCAGTGGCTGTCGATGCACGACGTGTGAGCATGGTCGTGGCCCGGGTGCGTCATGTGCTGACCGGGCGGGTCGCGGCGCTGGGCCCCGACGTCCTGAGCGGCATCGACAAGCGCCCGACGCCGGCGCCGGTGGCGGTGGGGGCGCTGGGACTTGCCGCAGACGCGCAGGCCGACCTTGCGGTCCACGGCGGTGCGGACAAGGCGGTGCATCTGTACGCGTGGCAGCACTACGCGTCATGGCGCAGGGAACTGCCGGGCTGCCGTGCGCTGGACCAGGTCGGCGCGTTCGGCGAGAACCTCAGCATCGACGGCATCGGCGAGGCCGACGTGTGCATCGCCGATCGCTGGCGCATCGGCAGTCTCGTCCTCGAAGTGAGCCAGGGGCGGCAGCCGTGCTGGAAGCTGAACCTGCGCTTCGGCGTCGCGGACATGGCGGCGCGGGTCCAGGATTCGCTGCGCGCAGGCTGGTACTGCCGCGTCATCGAGCCGGGCATCGTCGCCGCGCAGGACGAGATGGCGCTCATGAGCCGCCCGCATCCGCAATGGAGCATCGCCAGGCTGCTGCGCCTGATCAGGGACCGCGAATGTGGACCGGCCGAGCTCGGCGAAGTGCTCGAGCTTGCGCTCACGCCTTCCTGGCGCAGGCTGTTCAGCCGTCGCCTGGAACGCGGGGCCGCAGAGGATTGGGTGCCGCGGATGCAGCGATGAACGGACCGCAGAAGCAACAAGAACCCGACTCCGCTGTCACACCGTCTGGTCGGCGGGCGGCTCGATGCGACGTCGTCGGTCGCAAGCGCCGCTACGCCCCCACACGCGCGCGCACCGCTGCGACGTCGCGCACCGGCCGCACTTCGATGGCGCCGTAGCGCGTCCACGGGAAGGCCTGCGCCATCTGCACCGCGGCTTCGAGCGACTCGGCTTCGACCAGGTTGAAGCCGGCCAGCATCTCCTTCGTCTCGGTGAACGGGCCGTCGAGCACGGCCGCGCGCCCGGCGCGCACGCGCACCGTGCGTGCGCTGGCCGGCGCTTCGAGCTGCTCGAAGCCGATCAGGCTGCCGTCGGCCTTCATCGCATCGGCGTGTTCCAGGCAGTGCCTCATTTCGGCATCGAATGCCGCCGGCGGCAGCGCGTCGAGCAGGGTTTGATCGATATAGACGAGCAGCAGGTAGCGCATGGCGGTAGAAGCTGGTGTGGATGGCGGGCGCGACGCGAGCGAGTGAGCGACGATTCGCGCCCGACCGGGTCGATTTGCATCATGCTCGCGCGTCGTGACCATAGCGGCGCGACTGGCCGCCGTCACCCCCCGACAAGGAGAACCGATATGCGCGTCATGGTGATCGTCAAGGCCACGCAGGACTCGGAAGCCGGCGTGATGCCCGACACCGCACTGCTTGCGGCGATGGGCGCCTTCAACGAAGAGCTGGTCAAGGCCGGCGTGATGCTCGCCGGCGAGGGCCTGCAGCCGAGCCGCAAGGGGGCGCGGGTGCGCTTCTCGGGCGCCTCGCGCAGCGTCATCGACGGGCCTTTCGCCGAGACCAAGGAACTGATCGCCGGCTTCTGGCTGTGGCAGGTGCGCTCGATGGACGAAGCGGTCGAGTGGCTGCGGCGCTGCCCGAACCCGCATGCCGAGGACTGCGAGATCGAGATCCGCCCGGTGTTCGAGGCCGACGACTTCGGCGAGGCCTTCACCCCCGAACTGCGCGCGCAGGAAGACCGGCTGCGCAGCCGGATCGAGGCAAAGCGCCCGTAGCGGGCGACCCCGCTGCGGCCCGGCGCATGGCGCGCGACCTGCACGCGACGATCGACGCCGTCTGGCGCATCGAGGCGGCGAAGATCATCGGCGCGCTCGCGCGCCTGGTGCGCGACGTCGGGCTGGCCGAGGAGCTGGCGCAGGACGCGCTGGTCGCCGCGCTCGAGCATTGGCCCCGGGACGGCATTCCCGACAACCCGGGAGCGTGGCTGATGGCGACGGCGAAGAACCGCGCGCTCGACCGCCTGCGCCAGCAGGCGCTGCACGCGCGCAAGCAGCAGGAACTGGGCGCCGACGCCGACGCGCGCGGCGACCACGTCGTGCCCGACTTCAGCGACGCGCTCGACGAGCGCGACCGCTTCGGCGACGACCTGCTGCGCCTGATCTTCACGGCCTGCCATCCGGTGCTGGGCAAGGATGCCCAGGTGGCGCTGACCTTGCGGCTGCTGGGCGGGTTGACGACCGAGCAGATCGCCCGCGCGCACCTGCTGCCTGAAGCGACCATCGCGCAGCGCATCGTGCGCGCCAAGCGCACGCTGTCGGCGGCGCGGGTGCCCTTCGAGGTGCCGCACGGCAAGCACCTGGGCGAGCGCCTCGCCGCGGTGCTCGAGGTGATCTATCTGATCTTCAACGAGGGCTACGCGGCCAGTGCGGGCGACGACTGGATGCGCCCGGCGCTGTGCGACGAGGCGCTGCGGCTGGGCCGCGTGCTCGCGCAATTGGTGCCGGACGAAGCCGAGGTGCACGGCCTGGTGGCGCTGATGGAGATCCAGGCGTCGCGCTTGCGCGCGCGCAGCGGCCAGGGCGGGCGGCCGATCCTGCTGCTCGACCAGGACCGCTCGCGCTGGGACCGGCTGCTGATCGGGCGCGGGCTCGCGGCGCTCGAGCGTGCCGCGGCGCTGGGCGGCGAACGCGGGCCC
>DAORHX010000317.1:0-4732 GCA_035438245.1 Rubrivivax sp. | reverse complement strand
AAACACCGCCGCCGGTGGCCGTGGGACCATGCCTTCCCCCTCGCCCCGGTCCGCCCCGTGAACGCCCTGAAGCTGCTCGCTCCCGTCCTCGCCCTGGCCGTGCTCGCGGCCCACTTCTATCGCGCGGGCCTGTGGCTCGCGGTCGGTGGCGTCGCCGCTCTCGCGGCCCTCCTCTTCGTGCGCAGTCCCTGGGCCGCCCGCACCCTGCAGGTCGCCCTCGTCGCGGGGGCCGTCGAGTGGATCCGTTCGGCCGCCGAGCTCGTGGCGCTGCGCGAGTCGATGGGCCAGCCCTGGACGCGGCTTGCCCTCATCCTCGGAGGCGTGGCCCTCGCCACCGCGGCGTGCGCGCTCCTCTTCCAGTGGCGCCCGGTGCGCGAGCGCTTCGGGATCGGGCGAACGGGGCATCCGGGCTCCTAGTCGCGCTGGCCGAACAGGCGCACGCGGTTTCGCCCGCGGTGCTTGGCGTCGTAGAGCGCGTCGTCGGCCTGGCTCATGAGGGTGACGAGGTTGGCGTTGCCGGCGAGCGTGGACACGCCGATGGAGACGGTCACCCGCAGGGGCACGCCCTCCTCGCGCGGGATTCCGACGGCCGCGATCGCCGCGCGCAGCCGCTCGGCCACTTCCACCGCCCCGTCGACGTCCGTCTCCGGCAGCAGGATGGCGAACTCCTCGCCGCCCACGCGGCCGACCACGTCCACGGTGCGCAGCACCTCGAGGCAGCTCCTCGCCAGCTGCTGCAGCACGCGGTCGCGCGGCGGCATGCTCGCGGATCAGGTCGGGGATGGCGCGGAAGTCGGGGCCGGGGGGGCTCGGGTTCATCGTGGGCATGTCGTCAGAGTAGTTGCTCGGGCACGAAGGGGCTGATCAGCATGTTGTGAAAGCGCAGCCAGAACGACGCTTCCGGCTCCTCGGTCAGCACCACTTCCTCGTCGTCGTCCATGCTCAGCCATTGCAGCTGGCCGTGCGCGTCGAGCCGCACGCGGTAGGCGCTCTGCAGCTTGCTGATGTTGATGATGCGCAGCAGCTCGCGGGCCAGTTGCGGGCTCTCGACGAAGATGCCGAGCTCGGTGTTCTGCGTGTCCGAGCGCGGGTCCAGGTTCATCGAGCCGATGAACACGGTGTGGCCGTCGACCACCGCGGTCTTCGCGTGCAGCCGGCCGAAGGACGAGCCGAACATGCCCAGCCGCTTGGTGCGGCGCGTGCGCTCGGGGCTGATCTCGTACAGGTCCACGCCGTAGGCCAGCAACTGCGGCCGGTAGCGCGCATAGCCGGTGTGCACCAGCGGCTCGTCGGTGGCGGCCAGCGAATTGGTCAGCACGACGGTGTGCACCTTGCGCTGGCCCAGCGCCTGGAACGCGGTGATACCCATCGGCCCGGGGATCATGTACGGGCTGGTGATGACCAGCTCGCGCTCGGCCGACCAGATCTTCATGCGCACGTCCTTCGACACGCTCATCTCGCGCGCTTCCTCGGGACTCATCTTGTCGCGCTTGTTCGGCGGGTCGGCGAAGGCGCGTGCCGGCGCCCAGATCAGGCCCACGCGGCCGGCGTCCAGGTCCTCGCCGATCGGCCCGTAGCCCAGCGCGTCGACCGGCGGCAGCTCGGGCGGCGCATGGTCGAGCGGGCTGATGCGCTCGAACTCGGCCGCCGCCTGGGCCGCCGGCACGCTGGCGGCGACCACCGCCTGCACCGGGTAGACGACGTCGCTGTTCCAGTACTGGTCGAAGATCTGCTGCAGCTGCGCGATGACGGCGCCGGCGACGAAGCTGTCCATGTCGACGAAGTTGCTGCTCATGCCGAGCATGAAGTACTCGTCGGCGATGTTGCGCCCGCCGGCCACCGCGAACAGCCCGTCGGCGATCAGCAGCTTGTTGTGCATGCGGTGGTTGACGCGGTAGATGTCGCCCAGCGAGCCGGCAAAACGCCCGAGCGTCGAGCCGCGCAGGCAGCAGAACGGGTTGAACAGCCGCACTTCCATGTTCGGCTGCTCGGCCAGCAGGCGCAGCATGGCGTCGGTGTGGCTGGTGAACAGGTCGTCGACCAGCAGCCGCACGCGCACGCCGCGCTGCGCCGCGTCGCGCAGGCTGCGCAACAGCAGGCGGCCGGTGGCGTCGTCCTCGATCACGTAGTACTGCAGGTCCAGGCTGTGCCGGGCGCGGCGGATCAGCTGCAGCCGGGCCTCCAGCGCATACGGCCCCAGCGGCAGCAGCCTGAAGCCCGACAGCTCGTCGCCCGGCGGCGTCGATGCCTTGGCGATGGCGGCCAGGTTGCCTTCGGCACGCGGCGCCAGCGCCACCGACGCCGGCTTCGGGCCGGGCGGCGGCAGCGTGCCGCAGCCGCTCAGCCACACCATCAGCAGCAACAGGCCGAGCCTGCGCAAGGCCCCGGCGATCTGGCAAGATGAGGCAGGCCATCGTGGGCACAGGGAGGATGCGCAAATGAATCGAGCCATCGCACTGCTCCTCATGATGCTGGCGGCGCTGGCCGCGCCGGCGCGTGCCGCACTGGACGTCGGCGATGCGGCACCCGACTTTACTGTGCCCGCGGCGCTGGGGGGCAAGGTGTTCCAGTACACGCTGGCCGAGCAGCTGGCCAAGGGGCCGGTGGTGCTGTATTTCTTCCCCGCGGCCTTTTCCGAAGCCTGCTCGATCGAGGCGCACCAGTTCGCCGAGGCGATCGCGCAGTACGAGGCGCTGGGCGCGTCGGTGATCGGCGTGTCCGGCGACGACCTGGAGCTGATCACGCGCTTTTCGGTGCAGGCCTGCCAGGGCAAGTTCCCGGTGGCGGCCGACGACAAGAAGTCGGTGATCAAGGCCTACGACGCGGCCATGCAGACGCGGCCCGAGTACGCGAACCGTGTGTCCTACCTGATCGCGCCGAACGGCAAGGTGGTCTACAGCTACCTGAGCCTGAACCCGAACAAGCACGTCGAGAAGACGCTGGCGGCACTGGCGCAGTGGGTCAAGGACAACCCGCGGCGCCAGCAGCCGGGCCTGCGCTAGACTGCGCGGCCATGTTCACGTCACGCAAGCACAGGTCGCGCGACCGGGGAGCCTGGCCCTGGCGTCGCTGGCATCCGCTCGGATAGCTTGCCGCCGGCCGTCGGCCGGCACCCCGGAACTTGCGCAACCCGCCTGCCGCCACCGGCACGGGCACTCGCAACCGCAGAGGAATCGACGTGATCACCGAACTCGAATTCAAGAGCCTGAGCACCCAGGGCTACAACCGCATCCCGCTCATCGCGGAAGCCTTCGCCGACCTGGAAACCCCTTTGTCGCTGTACCTGAAGCTGGCTTACGCCTCGGGCGGCGGCAAGCACAGCTTCCTGCTGGAAAGCGTGGTCGGCGGCGAACGCTTCGGCCGCTATTCGTTCATCGGCCTGCCGGCGCGCACGCTGCTGCGCGCCAGCGGCTTTCGCACCGAAGTCGTCACCGACGGCCAGGTGGTCGAGGTGAACGAGGGCAACCCGCTGGACTTCATCGCCGCCTACCAGAAGCGCTTCAAGGTGGCGCTGCGCCCGGGGTTGCCGCGCTTCTGCGGCGGGCTGGCCGGCTACTTCGGCTACGACGCGGTGCGCTACATCGAGCCCAAGCTGGCGAAGACCGAGAAGAGCGGCGGCATCGACACGCCCGACCTGATGCTGCTGCAATGCGAGGAACTGGCGGTCATCGACAACCTGTCGGGGCGGCTGTACCTGATCGTCTACGCGAACCCGGCTGAAGCAGAGGCCTTCGCCAAGGCCAAGCGCCGGCTCGCGGCGTTGGGCGACAAGCTGCACTACAGCGTCACCGCGCCGGCGGTGAAGCGCGGGCCGGCGCATTCGGTGGAGCGCGAGTTCGCCAAGGACGATTACCTGGCCGCGGTGCTGAAGGCCAAGGAGTACATCGCCGCCGGCGACATGATGCAGGTGCAGGTCGGCCAGCGGCTGCGCAAGCGCTACACCGAAAGCCCCTTGAGCCTGTACCGCGCGCTGCGCTCGCTGAACCCTTCGCCCTACATGTACTTCTACGACATGGGCGAGTTCCAGATCGTCGGCGCCAGCCCGGAGATCCTGGTGCGCCAGGAGCACACGCCCGAGGGCGACAAGGTCATCATCCGGCCGCTGGCCGGCACGCGCCCGCGCGGCGCCACGCCCGAGCAGGACCTGGCGCTGGAAGCCGAACTGAAGGGCGACCCGAAGGAGCGCGCCGAGCACGTGATGCTGATCGACCTGGCGCGCAACGACATCGGCCGCATCGCCAAGATCGGCAGCGTCAAGGTCACCGAGGCCTTCGCCATCGAGCGCTACTCGCACGTGATGCACATCGTCAGCAACGTCGAGGGCTTGCTGGTCGACGGCATGGACAACCTCGACGTGCTCAAGGCCACCTTCCCTGCGGGCACGCTGACCGGCGCGCCCAAGGTGCGGGCGATGGAGATCATCGACGAGCTCGAGCCGGTCAAGCGCGGCATCTACGGCGGCGCAGTCGGCTACCTGAGCTGGGCCGGCGACATGGACGTGGCCATCGCCATCCGCACCGGCATCGTCAAGGACGGCACGCTGTACGTGCAGGCCGCGGCCGGCGTGGTCGCCGATTCGGTGCCCGAGATGGAATGGAAGGAGACCGAGCACAAGGCCCGAGCCCTGATCCGCGCTGCCGAGCTCGTCGAGGAGGGCTTCTGACATGCTGCTGATGGTCGATAACTACGATTGAGGTCTACTGGCGTCTATCAACCTCCATGGAACAACTCT
>DAORHX010000316.1:0-4736 GCA_035438245.1 Rubrivivax sp. | reverse complement strand
CTACCGCTTCTCCGAAGACCTGGACTTCACGCTGCAGGACGCCGGCCATCTGGATGAGGACTTCCTCGCCGGGGTCTTCGAAGAGGTCGGCGACTGGGTCTATGACGCCTGCGGCCTGCAGCTCCCGCCCGAAGCGCGCAAGTTCGAGGTCTTCACCAACCCTCGGGGCACGCAGTCGGCGCAAGGCCGCGTGGGCTATCGCGGGCCGCTCGGCCGCGCGGGCGACCCGCCCCGCATCAAGCTCGACCTGGCCGCCGACGAGGTGCTGGTGCTGACGCCGGCGCAGCGCCCGGTTCACCACCCCTACACCGACCGTCCGGCCGACGGCATTCACGTCCTCAGCTACTCGTTCGAAGAAGTCTTCGCCGAAAAGATGCGTGCGCTGGCCGAACGCCAGCGCCCGCGCGACCTGTACGACGTGGTGCACCTTTACCGCCGGCAAGACCTGCTGCCGGACCGCGCCGTCGTGCGCAGCACGCTCGAGCGCAAATGCGCGTTCAAGGGCATTGCGGTGCCTACCTATGCCGCGCTCACCACCCGCCCCGAACGCACGGCCATCGAGGTGGAGTGGGAGCAGATGCTCGCCCACCAGCTGCCGGCCTGCCCGCCCTTTGACGAGTTCTGGCGGGAACTGCCGGAAGTCTTCGAGTGGCTGAACGAAGCCATCGCCGCGCCGGCCTTTGCCGCCGTGCCGAGCGCGGCCTTCGGGCGCGAAGCGCTGGACGCCACCTGGCGCTTGCCGCCGATGGTTCAGGCCTGGGGCGCCGAGGCCGCATCGCTGGAGACGATCCGCTTTGCCGCGGCCAACCGTCTTTGTGTGCGGCTGGACTACATCAAGGTCAGCGGCGAGCGCACCTCGCCGACGATCGAACCCTATGCGGTTCGCCGCACGAGCGCCGGTCACCTGCTGCTGTTCGGCGTGAAGGCCGACACCGGCGAATCCCGCAGCTACCGGCTGAACCGCGTGGACGCAGCCACGGTCACGCGGCAAGCCTTCCGGCCCCGCTATGCCGTCGAGCTGACGGCGTCCGGTCCGCTGGCCGCTCCCTCACTGGAGCGCTCGGCTTCGACGGCCGCAGCCTTCGCACCGGCCCGGCCATCCGTCGGCAAGAGCCCGGCGCCGGCGCGCCGTGCCAGCCCCAAGCCCATCGGCAAGACCGGCCCGAGCTACACCTTCGCCTGCACGCTGTGCGGCAAGGCCTTCAAGCGCAGCACCTACGACGCCACGCTCAACCCCCACAAGAACAAGCAGGGCCGGCCATGCCCTGGTCGCATCGGCAACCTCAAATGAACGAGAGCTGGGGAAGGCGTGCAGGAGTACCGGCTCGATTTGGGGCGGGCTACCGGGTGCATTTCGGCCGCGACGGCGACGTGCTGGTCATCCTGTTGGCGGGCGGCTCGAAGAAGCGGCAGCAGCGCGACATCGAGGCCGCGCAGGCCCGTTGGGCGGCCTGCAAGCGGCGCAAACGATCGGCGAGGTGAATCATGGCTCTGACACGAGACTTCAAGGAAACGCTGCTGGCGCGTATCCAGGCAGACCCGAAATTCCGCGATGCCCTGCTCGAGGAAGGCATCGAGACCCTGCTGGCCGGCGACGTGGACAGCGGCAAGGCGATCCTGCGCGACTACATCAAGGCGACAGTCGGCTTCGAGCAGCTCGGCGCCGAGACCGGCTCATCGCCGAAGAGCCTGATCCGCATGTTCGGCCCGGCGGGCAACCCGCAGGCGCGCAAGCTGTTCAGCGTCATCAGCCACCTGCAGCGCCATGCGGGGCTGACCCTGCACGTGACGGCGCGGCCACAGTAGACGAATGCGCTCCATGAAAACCGCCAGCACCAGCCGAACGCGCCGGGACACGTTGAATCTGCGGATTGCCCCGGCTGAGCGCACCCTGATCGACCGCGCAGCGGAAGCGACAGGCAAGACGCGAACAGCCTTCATCCTCGGAGCGGCACGTCGCGCGGCCGAGGAAGCGCTGCTCGACCGCGCCTTGCTGGTGGTCAGGCCCGAGGCCTACGGCGAGTTCCTGAAGCAGCTCAACCGTCCGGCGCAACCCAATGACAGGTTGCGGCGCACGATGCGGCACAAGGCACCCTGGCAGTCGGCCTGAACCGGATGCTGCCCGCATCCGAAGAAGTCGGTGCCTGTACCTGTTCAGCCACAAAGAACCCTGATGCAGACTCTCGCGCAGTTCAGAACCGGCCTCTCTGCACTCATAGTGTCGGCTCACGAGCGCCCCTTCGTATGTAGCGGTTCGCCTCTCGACTGCTCGGTCTTCGTTGTGGGCTTCAATCCTGCCACGCAGCTTGAATCACCCTTCTGGTCGTTCTGGACCGACTCCGCCGGATTTGACCGCCCACGCTTCATCAATGAGTACGAGAAAGCACGACCTGTGGAAGGTGTGCGCAAGCGTCTGAATGCGATGGTTCAGAGATTCCCAGCTGGTGCTGTGCTGGAGACGAACATTTGCTCGGAGCCAACGAAGCGCGCCTCAGATCTAAAGAGGGGCGACAGGCGAACCGCGGTCTTTCTTTACCTAGTCACGACGATTCGGCCTCGGATCGTGTTTCTCCATAGCAACGAACCAATCAAATACTTCAGAACATTGCTCGATCAGCCGTCCATTGCACTGCCTTCTCACTCCGTAGTTGACGCATCGTTGTTCGGAGCCCCGGTCAAAGTCTGCGCATCGGAAGGACCACTATGGAGAAGGAAGGTCACAGACATGGAGTCGCTGGCTGATGAGTTGTCAGCACATGCCCGGAGCACAAATGTTGCCGGCTAACCAGGGGCTCGACGGCAGTGCCCAAGAGCGGGCCCGCTGTTGGGGTTCCCTTTTCGCTTCGCTCGCCGACGGCCCCTCAGCCCCGGCGCTAGTCGTCGCACCACACTTCATCGTGTCCTCCACCGAACACAGCCTTCTCTCGTCCTACCGCGAGTCGCTTCTCGAACACCTGTTTGCGGGCGAAGTGATGCGGTACGTTTGGCTTTCAGGCCTGCGACGGCTCGAAGTACTCAAGCCACAAGTCGATGACGGAGGCTACGACCTCGTACTCGAGGCAGGAAGTGTCGTTCGCCACGTGCAGCTAAAGGCAACCTTCACCGGTTCTTCCGGCAAGGCCTTCAAGGTGAACCTGGGCCTGGCCACCAAACCCAGCGGTTGCGTCATCTGCATGCTGTTCGACGAGGACACCCTCGCTCTTGGCCCCTTCTACTGGTTCGGCGGCAAGCCAGGCGAGAAGCTACCCGACCTGTCGAAGTTCAAGATCGCCAAGCACACCAAGGGCAACGCGCAGGGCGTCAAGACAGAACGTCCGAACCTGCGCGTCCTACCCTTGTCAGCCTTCCAGCGAGTCCCGGACATTCATGGGCTGGCAGGCCTGCTCTTCGGCCCTCTTCCGCATGCAAGTCACAGCAACGCCTAGTCCGATGTTCGAGCCGACAGACCACGGCAAGCTGTGGTCTATGACTCAACGCGAGCATTCAGCGACAGCAAGCTGGAAAGCCGAAAGGCCGCTGACAGTCATCTGCTGTCCCCGCCCTCCCGCCGTGAACCGCCGGCGAACCGCCGCACGCGACCACCGGCTTCAATGCGTTTGAGCGCGCTGTGGCATCGCAACCGCTGACCGATCGCGCACACCGCCCCCACCAGAGCCAAGACCAACAACAAGGACCCCCCATGCAAGGCGACATCGTCTCCGGCGTGCTGCTGCCGCTGATCCTGGCGTTCATCATGTTCTCGCTCGGCCTCGGGCTCACGCCGGGCGACTTCCGCCGCATCCTGGCGCAGCCGCGCGCGCTGCTGGTGGGCGTGGTCTGCCACTTCGTGCTGCTGCCGCTGGTGTGCTGGCTGATGCTGCAGGCGCTGGGCATCGGCGGCGTGTTCGCGGTGGGCTTCATGATCCTGGCGGCCTGCCCCACCGGCAGCACCTCCAACCTGCTGACCTACCTGGCGCGCGGCGACGTGGCGCTGGCGCTGAGCTTCACCGCCGTCGCCAGCGTGCTCACCATCTTCACGTTGCCGCTGATCGTCACCTGGGCGCTGGGCCACTTTCTCGGCGCGGCGCGCGCGGTGGACGTGCCGGTGGGCCTGATGATGGGCCAGGTGGCGCTGGTGCTGGGCGTGCCGGTGAGCCTGGGCATGGCGGCGCGCCACCGCTTCACGGCCTGGGCGCAACGCTTCGAGCCGCGCGCGACGAAGGTGGCGACGCTGCTGTTCGTGCTCATCGTGGTCGCGGCGGTGGTCAAGAACTGGGCGCTGCTGCGCGACAACTTCAATACGCTGGCGCCGTTTGCCGTGGTGCTGAATCTCGGCATGCTGGCGCTGGGCTTCACCGTGGCCTGGGCGGCGCGGCTGTCGTACCGCCAGTCGGTCACGCTCGGCATCGAGACGGCGGTGCAGAACGCGGCCCTGGCGCTGGTGATCGCCAGCACCGTGCTCGGCAACGACGCGATGGCCATCCCCGGCGCGGTCTACGGCGTGCTGATGTACGGCGGCGGGCTGCTGTTCGCGCTGACGATGCGCCGCTTCGCGCGCGACCCGGCCGCGCCGGCCGCCCATTCCGCCCGTGCTGCCTGAGCCGCCCATGCCTCAAATGCCGCCCGTGCCGCCCATGCCGCCCGCGCCGCACTACCCCGCCACCGCCGCCGACTGGCGCGCACTGGCGTGGCGCCGCCTGCCGCGCTTCCTGTTCGACTATGTCGACGGCGGCGCCGGCGACGAGCGCCCGCCGGCC
>DAORHX010000315.1:0-4741 GCA_035438245.1 Rubrivivax sp. | reverse complement strand
CTCTCGTCCTCGCGCGCGCTGCGCCAGCCGCCGGTGTACAGCGGCAGGTTCAGCTGCACGCCGACGATGGCGTTGGTCTGGCTGTTGGTGGCCGAGCCGAAGTCGCCGCTGCCGCTGAGCCGGTCCTGCCCGACGCTGGCCACCAGGTCCAGCGTCGGCGCCGCGGCCAGGCTGTGGCGCGCCGCCTCCTGCCTGGCCACCTCGACGCCGGCCGCCTGCATGCGCAGCCCGAGGTTGCCGGCCTTGGCCTCGGCCAGCCAGCTGTCCAGCGCCTGCTCGTTGCGCGGCAGCGTGGCGATGCCGGCACGCAGCGTGCGCAGCTGTTCGCCGGACCAGCCGGTGACGTCGGCGAGCGCGCTTTGCTTCAGCTCCAGCAGGGTCTGCGCCGCCAGCACCTCGGCGCGCACGGCCTCGGCACGCGCCGCGGCCTCGTGCGTGTCGGTGACCGGCGCATCGCCGAGCTGGAAGCGCTCGCGCGCCTCGGCCAGCGAGCGCTGCACCGACTGCTGCTGGCGATGCTGCACGCGCAGGCCCTCGGCGGCCAGCGCGGCGTCGAAATAGCGCTCGGCCACGCGCAGCATCCGCGCCTGCTGCGCCGCGCGCCATTCGATCTCGGCCACGTCGGCCGACAGCTCGAGCTGGCGCTTGCGTGCATCGCGCTCGCGGTTGATCAGCGGCTGCCGGGCCTGCAGCGCCCAGCGCGTGGCCGTGCCGCCGTTGATCGAGGTGTCGAAGTTCGCGCCGTCCACCGTGCCGAAGCCCGGTGCGGAAAAGCGCGCGCCGTGGGTCGAAGTCTCGCCGTTGGCCACGCCCACGGTGCCGTTGAGCTGCAGCGAAGGCCGCCACAGGGATGCGCCCTGCTCGCGCCGCGCCTCACCTGCCTGGCGCGCCTGCTGCGCGGCCGCGTACTGCATGTCGGCGCCCTGCGCGGCGCGCCAGGCATCGACCAGGTCCAGCGCCTGCGCCGGCGCCGCCCAGCCCAGCACACCGGCCAGCGCCAGCGCGGCCGGGGCGAACAGGGCGCGGGGCATCGGCTTCATGGCTGCACGACCGCCGTCGGTCAGTTGCCGGAGCGTGCGCCCAGCTTGCGCAGCATGGTTTCGAGGAAACACCACTTGGTGAAGCTGCTCTGCAGCAGGTTGGCGCCGACGAAGGCGGTGAAGGCCAGCCACCACTGGCTGACGAACAGCGGGCTGCCGGGGATGCCCAGGGCCAGCGACAGCAGCACGAAAGTGCCGGCGAAAAAGCGCACGAGTTGCCAGGACGTCATCTCAATCTCCTTGTGACGTGGGTTGCGGAACGAGGGTGTGCACGCGGTGGCGGTAGGCCACCCAGTACAGCAGCGGGATGAGCACCAGCGTCAGCAGCGTCGACACCAGGATGCCGAAGATCAGCGCGATGGCCAGGCCGTTGAAGATCGGGTCGTCGAGGATGAAGACCGCACCGAGCATGGCCGCGAGCGCGGTGAGCAGGATCGGCTGCGCGCGCGTCGCGGCGGCCGAGACCACGGCCTGCTCGAACGCGACGCCGCTGCGCAGCTGCAGGTTGATGAAATCGACCAGCAGGATCGAGTTGCGCACGATGATGCCGGCCAGCGCGATCATGCCGATCATGCTGGTGGCGGTGAACTGCGCGCCCAGCAGCGCGTGCCCGGGCATCACGCCGATGACGGTCAGCGGGATCGGCGCCATGATGATCAGCGGCGTCAGGTAGCTGCCGAACTGCGCCACCACCAGCAGGTAGATCAGCACCAGCCCCACCGCGTAGGCCAGCCCCATGTCGCGGAAGGTCTCGTAGGTGATCTGCCACTCGCCGTCCCACTTCAGCGTGTAGTCGCGATAGGCGTCGGCCGGCTGGCCGATGAAGGCTTCGGCCAGCGTGCCGCCGCCGGGCGTGGTGATGGCCGCGACCGCGCGGCGCATCTGGAACATGCCGTACAGCGGGCTGTCGACCGCGCCGGCCATGTCGGCAACCACGTAGTTCACCGGCAGCAGGTCCTTGTGGTGGATCGGCTGCTCGCGCAAGGTGTCGCTCGCCGTCACCAGTTCGCGGATCGGCACCAGCGCGCCCTGCGCGTTGCGCACCGCCAGCGCCAGCAGCGCGTCGAGGTCGCCGTGCATCTGCGCCGGCAGCCGGATCGTCGCCGCGGCCGGGTACTTGCTCTGGTCGTGCAGGTAGGCTGCTGTCTCGCCGGCCAGCCCGGCGTGCAGCGTGCTGACGATCTCCTGCTGCGACACGCCGAGCATCGCCGCCTTGCGCCGGTCGACCAGCAGCAGCTTGCGCGGCGCCGCGGCGATGCTCGAGTCGTCGATGTCGACCACGCCGTCGGTGGCGGCGAACACCGCGCGCACCGCCTTGGCCGCCTGCAGCCGGCCCTCGCTTTCAGGGCCGTAGATCTCGGCCACCAGCGGCGACAGCACCGGCGGGCCCGGCGGCACTTCCACCACCTTCAGGCTGGCGCCGTGGCGCGCGGCGATGGCCTGCAGTGCGGGGCGCACGCGCGTGGCGATGGCGTGGCTTTGTTCGCTGCGTTGGTGCTTGTCGACCAGGTTGACCTGGATGTCGCCGACCTCGCCGCCGGCACGCAGGTAATACTGGCGCACGAGGCCGTTGAAGTTGATCGGCGCCGACACCCCCGCATACGCCTGGTAGTCGGTCACTTCGGGCAGCGTGCGCAGATGCGCGCCGAGTTCGCGCAGCACCGCCGCGGTGTGCTCCAGCGGCGTGCCGGCGGGCATGTCGACCACCACCTGGAATTCGGACTTGTTGTCGAAGGGCAGCATCTTCAGCTGCACCAGCCCCAGCACCGGCAGCGCCACCGACACCACGATCAGGCCGAGCACACCGAGCCCCAGCAGCAGCCGGTTGCGCGCGCCGCGCTGCGCGTCGAGCAGCGGCTTGAAGAGGCGCGCGAACAGCGGGCCGAGCTTGGCGGCCAGGCCGTGCGGCTGGGCCGGCGCCTGGCCATCCTGCGCTGGCGGCAGCGCCTTCATCCAGATGCGCGCCAGCCACGGCGTGACGACGAAGGCCACCGCCAGCGACAGCCCCATGCCCATGCTGGCGTTGATGGGGATCGGGCTCATGTACGGCCCCATCAGCCCGCTGACGAAGGCCATCGGCAGCAGCGCGGCAATGACGGTCAGCGTGGCCAGGATGGTCGGGCCGCCGACTTCGTCGACCGCGCCGGGGATGATCTGCACCAGGCTCTTGCCCGGGTACAGCTGCTGGTGGCGATGGATGTTCTCCACCACCACGATGGCATCGTCGACCAGGATGCCGATGGAGAAGATCAACGCGAACAGCGACACGCGGTTCAGCGTGAAGCCCCAGGCCCAGCTGGCGAACAGCGTCACTGTCAGCGTCAGGATCACCGCGCTGCCGACGATCGCCGCCTCGCGCCGGCCGAGTGCGATGAACACCAGCGCCACCACCGCGGCGGTGGCGAACAGCAGTTTCTGGATCAGCTGCATCGCCTTGTCGTTGGCGGTGGCGCCGTAGTTGCGCGTCTCGGCCACCTCGACGTCGTGGGGGATCACGGTGTTGCGCAGCAGCGCCACGCGCTGCAGCACCGCGTCGGCGACGTCGATGGCGTTCTCGCCCGGCTTCTTGGTGATGCCGATGGTCACCGCGGCGAACTCGCCGCCGGGCTGGCCGCCCTCGCCCGCTTTGGAGGCAATGCCATGCCACACGTAGCGCTGCGCCGGCAGCGGCCCGTCGACCAGCGTGGCCACGTCGCGCAGGAACACCGGCTTGCCGTGGCGCACCGCCACCAGCAGCTCGCCGACCTCGCGCGCGTCCTGCAGGAAGGGCCCCGATTCGACTGCCACCGCGCGGTTGCCGTCCAGCAGCTCGCCCACCGGCAGGCCCAGGTTGGCCGAGCGCAGCGCCAGGCGCAGGTCGGGCACGGTGAGGCCGGCGCCGGCCAGGCGCGCCGGGTCGATCTCGACGCGCACCGCGCGCCCCGGGCCGCCGACGGTGACCACCTCGCGCGTGCCCGGCACACGCTTCAATTCCGCTTCGATGCTGTGCGCCACACGTTCCAGCTCGAACGCGCCCAGCTCCGGATTGCGGCTGAACAGCGTCAGCGTGACGATCGGCACGTCGTCGATGCCCTTGGGCTTGATGATGGGGTCGAGCACGCCCAGACCCTTGGGCAGCCAGTCGGCATTGGCGTTGACGGTGTCATACAGCCGCACCAGCGCCTCGGTGCGCGGCACGCCGACCTCGAACTGCACGGTGATCACCGCGATGCCCGGCCGCGAGGTCGACATCACGTGCTCGACGCCGGAGATCTGCGCCAGCACCTGCTCGGCCGGCGCGGCCACCATCTGCTCCACGTCCCGCGCCGAGGCGCCGGGGAACGGGATCAGCACGTTGGCCATGGTCACGTCGATCTGCGGCTCTTCCTCGCGCGGCGTCACCAGCACCGCGAAGATGCCCAGCAGCAGCGCCACCAGCGCCAGCAACGGCGTGATCTGCGCCGACTGGAAGGTGGCGGCGATGCGCCCGGAGATGCCCAGCCTGGAGGCGTCCATGACGTTCAATGCGCGCGTGCCGCGGCCTGCGGGTCCAGCGCCACGCGTTCGCCGGCGGCGACGCCGGACAGCACTTCGACCTCGTCGCCCAGCGTGCGGCCCAGGCGCACGTAGCGCAGCAGCGGCACGCCTTGGGCGTCGACCACGTAGACGCCGGTCATCTCGGCGCGCTTCAGCACCGCCGCGCGCGGCACGACCAGCCTGGC
>DAORHX010000314.1:0-4774 GCA_035438245.1 Rubrivivax sp. | reverse complement strand
GCGATGCGCACTTCCTCGACGTAGGTGGTCACGGCGAAGGCCACGTCCTTCTGGCGTGCCAGGTTGTTGGTGGTCGAGCCGCATTCCAGGTCGACCGTGCCGTTGACGACCAGCGGGATGCGGTTCTGCGAGGTCACCAGCTGCTTGTTGACCTTCAGGTTCGATACGCCCTGCTGCTTGGCAATGTCGGCGGCGATGTTCTCGGCCATCTCGGTGTGGAAGCCGACGTACTTGCCGTCGCCGACCGTGTAGGCCAGCGCGCCGGACGAGTCGCGCGTGCCGAGCGTGATCTCGCCCTTGGACTTGACCTTCGCCAGCGTGTCGTTGGCCTGGGCGAACGCGCTGCCACAGACGGTGGCGGCCACGGCGAGAGCGATGACGTGCTTGCTCATGAGAAGGGATCCTGAGGTGAGGGTGGTGGACAAATTCTAGTGAATCGAATTGCGATGCATATCGGGTGGTCACGCTACCACAGGCGGTAGCGAGGAAAAGCCGGGTCTACGCTAGGCGGCCAGGCCGGCCACGGCCTGGTGCGCCACTTCGACGCCCTGCTCGATCACCTTCGACTTCCACGCTTCGGTGTCGGTATAGAACGCGTCGCGCACCAGGCGCTTGATCTGCAGGCGCAGCGCCTGCGGCGCGTCGGGGTGGTTCTCCAGCCACTGGTCGGCGCGCAGCGCGTACATCACCTGCTCGACGGGCAGCGTGCCGTATTCGAGCGCGATGCCGGTGTACTCGGCCTGCGCGCATTCCTGGCCCGCCGCCAGCCACATCAGCCCGGTCAGCACCGCCGACGTGGACGAGCCGTCGTACATCGAAGTCACTTCCTTGCCCCACCAGCGGCGCGCGCGCTCCAACGCGCCGGCGTCGTCGGGGCCGGCCCAGATGCGTTCGCCGTGGCCGCTGGGCCCGAGGCCGGTGTGCAGGTCGACCCAAGCGAGCCGCTGGCAGCGCCGGCCCTGCTCCTGCAGCACGTGGCGCAGCGTCTGCTGGCTCCAGGTCGGGTTGCGCCCGCCGTAGAACAGCCCTTGCGGGTGTTCGTACTGACCGCTGGACATCGCCGTCTGCAGCGCCTTGGCGCCGTGCTCGTCGCTGAAGCCCGCCAGCCCTGCCTTGACCTCGGGCGTCGGCGGCCACTCGGCCGGCACGATCAGGTGCGCGAGCCGGTCGTAGGCGGCGTTGTGCGGCAGCGGCTGCGAGAAGTCCTGGAAGTTGCGGTTCAGGTCGACGTTCTCGTGCGTGGTGCGGCGCAGCCACGAGAAGCCGTAGGGGTTCAGCGCATGGATGTACAGCAGCGCGACGCCGGCGCGCGCCGCCGCGGCATGCAGGCCGCCATCGGCGAGCAGCGCGTTCTGCACCCCCGAGCCGCAGAAGCCCTCGACGCCGTGGCAGCCGCTGGTGATGAGCAGCAGCGCCGGCGCATCGGCGGCGCCGAAGCGCACCACGTCCATCGCCAGCATCTCGCCGTCGCGCCCCAGCAGCGGGTGCGGATGCGGCACCGGCTCGTGGCCGGCGGCGGTCGCCGCAGCGATGAACTTCTGCCGCGCCTCGGCGTAGCTCTGCGCAAAGTACGCGGACGCCTTCATCGCCTGTCGCCTCAGCGTGGCGTGGCCAGCCACTTCTCGGCCAGCCGGACCCAGGCGGTCGCGCCCAGCGGAATCAGTTCGTCGTTGAAGTCGTAGCTCGGGTTGTGCAGCATGCACGGGCCCATGCCGTGCCCGCCCTGGCGGTGGCTGCCGTGGCCGTTGCCGATCAGGAAGTAGCAGCCCGGCTTGGCCTGCAGGAAGTAGCTGAAGTCCTCCGAGCCCATCGTCGGCTCGAACTCGAGCACGTTGTCCGCGCCGACCACCTCGCCGAGCAGCTGGCGCGCGAATTCGGTCTCCGCGGGATGGTTGACGGTGGCCGGATAGTTGCGGCGGAACTCGAATTCGCAGCCGGCCTCGAACGCCGCGCAGGTGGCTTCGGCGATGCCCTTCATGCGCCGCTCGACCAGGTCCAGCGTCTCGGTGGTGAAGGTGCGCACCGTGCCCTGGATCTCGCAGCTGTCGGGCACGACGTTGGTGGCCTCGCCGGCGTGGATCATCGTCACCGAGATCACCGCCGTGTCGATCGGCTTCTTGTTGCGCGTGACGATGGTCTGGAAGGCCTGCACCATCTGGCAGGCCACCGGCACCGGGTCGATGCCGTTGTTGGGCATCGCCGCGTGGGCGCCCTTGCCGCGGATGGTGATCTTGAATTCGTTGCTGCTGGCGAAGACCGGGCCGCTCTTCAGCGCGAACTGGCCGACCTTCATGCCCGGCCAGTTGTGCGCGCCGAAGATCGCCTCCATCGGGAACTCGTCGAACAGCCCGTCCTTCATCATCTCGCGCGCGCCGCCGCCGCCTTCTTCGGCCGGCTGGAACACCAGGTAGACCGTGCCGTCGAAGTTGCGGTGCTTGGACAGGTGCCTGGCCGCGGCCAGCAGCATCGCGGTGTGGCCATCGTGGCCGCAGGCGTGCATCTTGCCGGGGTGGGTGCTGGCGTGCGCGAAGTGGTTGTGTTCGGTCATCGGCAGCGCATCGATGTCGGCGCGCAGACCGACGGCACGATTCGACGTGCCGTTCTTGACGATGCCGACCACGCCGGTCTTGCCCAGGCCGCGGTGGATCGGGATGCCCCAGTCGGTGAGCGCCTTGGCGATGACGTCGGCGGTGCGCTCTTCGTGGAAACACAGCTCCGGATGGGCATGGATGTCGCGTCGGATGGCGGTGATGCTGGCGGCGTCGGCCAGGATGGATTCGATCAGCTGCATGCGGCCTCCGGCTGGCAAAAATTCATCTTACCGCCGCCGCCCGCGGCTGTCTCGCGCAAGTCCGCAGCGCGGCACGTGGCGCCCAGCCGTGACATGATCCGCCGATGAATGCCCCGCTGCCTCTTCGTGTCGTGCACGGCGCGTGCCCGCACGACTGCCCGGACACGTGCGCGCTGCAGGTGACGGTGCAGCAGGGCCGTGTCATCCGCGTGCAAGGCGCTGCCGAGCACCCGCCGACGCACGGTGCGCTGTGCACGAAGGTGTCGCGCTATGCCGAGCGCAGCTACCACGCCGAGCGCGTGCTGCAGCCGCTGCGGCGCAGCGGGCCCAAGGGCTCGGGGCGCTTCGAGCCGGTGAGCTGGGACGAGGCGCTGGACCTCGTCGCCGGCAGGCTGCGCGAGATTGCCGCGCGCGGTCCCGATGCGGCGCAGGCCGTGCTGCCCTACAGCTATGCGGGCACGATGGGCCTGGTGCAGGGCGAGAGCATGGCAGCGCGCTTCTTCCACCGATTCGGTGCGTCGCGGCTGGACCGCACGATCTGCGCCAGCGCCGGCGGCGAGGCGCTGGCCGCCACCTATGGCGCCAAGGTCGGCATGCATGTCGAGCACTTTGCTCAGAGCAAGCTGATCCTCATCTGGGGCAGCAATTCGATCGCCTCGAACCTGCATTTCTGGACCTTCGCGCAGGCCGCCAAGCGCCACGGCGCGAAGCTGGTGTGCATCGACCCGCGCCGCACCGAGACCGCCGACAAGTGCCACGAGCACCTGGCGCTGCTGCCCGGCACCGACGGTGCGCTGGCGCTCGGCCTGATGCACGAGCTGATCCGCAACGACTGGCTCGACCACGACTATCTGCAGCGCCACGTGCAGGGCTGGCCGGGGTTGCGCGAGCGCGCGCTGCAATGGCCGGCCGAACGGGCGGCCGAGGTCTGCGGGCTGCGCGCCGCGCAGGTCCGTTCGCTGGCGCGCGACTACGGCAGCACGCGGCCGGCGGCGATCCGCCTGAACTACGGCATGCAGCGTGTGCACGGCGGCGGCAGCGCGGTGCGGCTGGTGGCGCTGCTGCCGTGCCTGACGGGCGCGTGGCGGCACCGCGCCGGCGGCCTGCTGCTGTCCAGTTCGGGCTGGTTCGCGCCGGCGCGCGACGACTTCGCGCTGCAACGGCCCGATCTGCTCGGCGCGCGCCGGCCGCGCAGCGTCAACATGAGCACCATCGGCGACGCGCTGCTGCGCGCGGCGTCGCCCGAATTCGGCCCGCGGATCGAGGCCATCGTGGTCTACAACAGCAACCCGGTCGCGGTGGCGCCGCACAGCGCGAAGGTCGTCGCGGGTTTCGCGCGCGACGACCTGTTCGCCGTCGTGCTCGAGCAGTTCATGACCGACACCGCCGACATGGCCGACATCGTGCTGCCGGCGACCACGCAGCTCGAGCACCTGGACGTGCACGCCTCGTACGGCCACACCTATGCGCTGATCAACGAGCCAGCGATCGCGCCGCTCGGGCTGGCCAAGCCGAACACGCAGATCTTCCGCGAACTGGCCGCGCGCTGCGGCTTCGACGACCCGTGCTTCGCCGACAGCGACGAGGTGCTGGCGCGCGCCGCGTTCAAGCCCGGGCAGGTCGACTTCGAGCAGCTGCGCGCGAACGGTTGGGTCAATCTGCAGCTTGCCGACGCGCCGTTCGCCGACGGCGGCTTCCCGACGCCCGACGGCCGCGCGTGGGCCGACGCGCCGGGCCTGGGCGTGCCCGACCACGTGCCGAACTACGAAAGCGCCGCATCGGCGCCGGCGCTGGCACGGCGCTTTCCGCTGGCGATGATCACGCCGCCGGCGCGCAACTTCCTCAACTCGAGCTTCGTCAACCTGCAGAGCCTGCGCGACATCGAGGGCGAGCCGCTGCTGGAGATGCATGCCGGCGACGCGGCGGCGCGCGGCATCGCCGACGGCGGCATCGTGCGCGTGTTCAACGACCGCGGCAGCTACC
>DAORHX010000313.1:0-4779 GCA_035438245.1 Rubrivivax sp. | reverse complement strand
CGCACGACATGAACACCGCCAACTGGATTCCCGACCTGTTCATGAAGCGGGTGATCGAAGGCGGCGACTGGACCTTGTTCAGCCCCAGCACCTGCCCCGACCTGCACGACAGGTTCGGCCGTGACTTCGAGGCGGCCTACACCGCCTACGAAGCCAAGGTCGACCGCGGCGAGATCAAGCTCTACAAGCGCCTGCCCGCGAAGGACCTGTGGCGCAAGATGCTGTCGATGCTGTTCGAGACCGGGCATCCGTGGATCACCTTCAAGGACGCCTGCAACCTGCGCAGCCCGCAGCAGCATGTGGGCGTGGTGCACAGCTCGAACCTGTGCACCGAGATCACGCTGAACACCGGCGACACCGAGATCGCGGTGTGCAACCTCGGCTCGGTGAACCTGGCGCAGCACCTGCGCGACGGCCAGATCGACCAGGCCAAGCTGAAGAAGACGGTGGCCACGGCGATGCGCATGCTCGACAACGTCATCGACATCAACTACTACGCGGTGAAGAAGGCGCGCGACTCGAACCTGCGCCATCGCCCGGTCGGCCTGGGCGTGATGGGCTTCCAGGACGCGCTGTACCAGCTGCGCCTGCCCTACGCCAGCGCCGAGGCGGTCGAGTTCGCCGACCGCTCGATGGAGGCCGTCTGCTACCACGCCTACTGGGCCAGCACCGAACTGGCCGAGGAGCGCGGCCGCTACAGCAGCTACCGCGGCAGCCTGTGGGACCGCGGCATCCTGCCGCACGACTCGCTCGAACTGCTGGCCGAGGCGCGCGGAGGCTACGTCGAACTCGACCGCAGCGTGTCGATGGACTGGGACGGCCTGCGCGCGCGCATCGCCGCGCACGGCATGCGCAACAGCAACTGCGTGGCCATCGCGCCGACGGCGACCATCTCCAACATCATCGGCGTCGACGCCTCGATCGAACCCTGCTTCGGCAACCTGTCGGTGAAGAGCAATCTGTCGGGCGAGTTCACGGTGGTCAACGAGTACCTGGTGCGCGACCTGAAGCGCCTGGGGTTGTGGGACGACGTGATGGTCATGGACCTGAAGCACTTCGACGGCTCGCTGCGCCGCATCGACCGCGTGCCCGAAGATCTGAAGCGGCTGTACGCCACCGCATTCGAGGTCGATGCGCAGTGGCTGGTGGAGGCCGCGGCGCGGCGCCAGAAGTGGATCGACCAGGCGCAGTCGCTGAACATCTACATCGCCGGCGCATCGGGCAAGAAGCTCGACGAGACCTACAAGCTCGCGTGGCTGCGCGGGCTGAAAACCACCTACTACCTGCGCACGATGGGTGCGACGCATGCGGAGAAGTCGACCGTGCACAGCGGCACGATGAACGCGGTGTCGGCGCAGTCGTCGTCGAGCGTGCCGACGAGCGCGGCACACGACGCGGCCGCGAGCGACATCAAGTTCTGTTCGATCGATCAGCCGGACTGCGAAGCCTGCCAATGACTGCGAGGCATGTCAGTGACGATGACGCGCGATGCGCGACTGCAACAACGCAAGCGCCAAAGTCATCGCGATGTCAACTAGTGCTTGGTGTTCACACGCAACACTCACATAATCACGCGCCATAGGACGCACACACAACATGCTGGTCTGGGAAGAAGAAGCCCGCACTCTGTCGAAGACTGCAACCCTCAGCGTAGAGCCTGCGCTGACCAAGGCGTCCCCATCTGCTGCTGTCGCCACGAAGCCCACGCACCACCGCGTGGTTGCCGCCGACAAGCGCATCATCAACGGCAAGACCGACGTCAACCAGCTGGTGCCGTTCAAGTACAAGTGGGCCTGGGAGAAGTACCTCGCCACCTGTGCCAACAACTGGATGCCGCAGGAGATCAACATGTCGCGCGACATCGCGACATGGAAGGATCCGAACGGCCTGACCGAGGACGAGCGGCGCATCATCAAGCGCAACCTCGGCTTCTTCGTCACCGCCGATTCGCTGGCCGCCAACAACATCGTGCTCGGCACCTACCGGCACATCACCGCGCCCGAATGCCGCCAGTTCCTGCTGCGCCAGGCCTTCGAAGAAGCGATCCACACCCACGCCTACCAGTACATCGTCGAGTCGCTGGGCCTGGACGAGAGCGAGATCTTCAACGCCTATCACGAGGTGGGGTCGATCCGCGACAAGGACGAGTTCCTGATCCCGTTCATCGACGCGATCATGGACCCGCACTTCCACACCGGCACGCCGCAGGACGACCAGAAGCTCTTGAAGAGCCTGATCGTCTTCGCCTGCCTGATGGAGGGCCTCTTCTTCTACGTCGGCTTCACGCAGATCCTCGCGTTGGGCCGGCAGAACAAGATGACCGGCGCGGCCGAGCAGTACCAGTACATCCTGCGCGACGAGTCGATGCACTGCAACTTCGGCATCGACCTGATCAACACCATCAAGCTCGAGAACCCGCAGCTGTGGACGCCGGCCTTCAAGGCCGAGATCAAGGCGCTGTTCGAGCACGCGGTCGAGCTTGAGTACCGCTACGCCGAGGACACCATGCCGCGCGGCGTGCTCGGCATGAACGCCAGCATGTTCAAGGGCTATCTGCGCTACATCGCCAACCGGCGGGCGACGCAGATCGGCCTGGAAGCGCTCTTCCCGAACGAGGAAAACCCGTTCCCGTGGATGAGCGAGATGATCGACCTGAAGAAGGAAAGGAATTTCTTCGAAACGCGTGTCATCGAGTACCAGACCGGTGGCGCGCTCTCGTGGGATTGAAGGCTGCGGCAGTGCACTCGAACAACAACATGTGCCGTTGCTTCGTATTTGCGGGACGTGATGCATCGACGCCAGAAGCGATGCGCCGGCCCGCAACCGCATTCGTCGCACCGGGGCGATAGCCGAGGCCCTCGGGCCGGGGCAGACCACCGGGCGATGAATCGCCGCGCTGTATCGAGCAGCGTGGTGCTCTTTGCAACTTGATCAAGGAGATCGTTATGGCAACTGCGAAGAAGGCCCCGGCCAAGAAGGCCCCGGCGAAGAAGGCTCCGGCGAAGAAGGCGCCGGCCAAGAAGGCGGCCGCGAAGAAGGCCCCGGCGAAGAAGGCCGCACCGGCGAAGAAGGCCGCCCCGGCGAAGAAGGCCCCGGCGAAGAAGGTCGCCGCGAAGAAGGCGCCGGCCAAGAAGGCCGCTGCCAAGAAGGCGCCGGCGAAGAAGGCCGCTGCGAAGAAGGCGCCTGCGAAGAAGGCCGCTGCGAAGAAGGCCCCGGCGAAGAAGGCGGCTGCGAAGAAGGCCGCGAAGAAGTCCGCCCCCGCCCCGGCTGCCCCTGCGGCGAAGACGGCGCTGAGCCCGGCTGCGGCCTGGCCTTTCCCGACGGGCAACAAGCCCTGAGCCTGAAACCGGCGGGACGCGTGAAGGCGCGGCCCGTCGGTGCTCGACTGCAAGACCCCGCCTCGGCGGGGTCTTTTCACAGGAAGCCCGCCTCGGCGGGGTCTTTTCACAGGAAGCCCGCCTCGGCGAGTCTCTATGCATGAAGCCCGCGCCGGCGGGGTCGTCTCGCATGAGCCGCGCCGCGGCCTGGTTGTGGCGCGGCGTGTGGATCTCGCCGGGCCTGCTGGCCGGCGTCGCCGCTGCGGCGACGATCACGGTCGGCCCGGATGGGCAGGTGCCGACGCTGGCGCGGGCGCTGCGACTGGCGCGCGACGGCGATACCGTCCTCGTGTCCAGCGGCACCTACCGCGGCGACGTCGCGGTGCTGACGCAGAAGAAGCTGACGATCCGCGGCCTGGGCCAGCGGCCGGTGCTCAGCGCCGACGGCCAGCATGCCGAGGGCAAGGCGATCCTCGTCGTACGCGACGGCGACATCGTCATCGAGAACCTCGAGTTCCGCGGTGCGCGCGTGCCCGACGGCAACGGCGCCGGCATTCGCTTCGAGAAGGGCAGCCTGACGCTGCGCGGCTGCGCATTCTTCGACAACCAGAACGGCGTGCTGACGGCCAACTTCGGCGATGCGCAGCTCGCGATCGCGGACAGCGAGTTCGCGCAGGCGCCGCGGGTCGAAGGCGCCCTGCATCACTTGCTCTACGTCGGGCGAATCGCGTCGCTGAAGGTCAGCGGCAGCCGCTTTCGTCAGGGGCATGTCGGACACCTGCTCAAGTCGCGGGCCCGCCGCACCGAGCTTGCCTACAACCTGATGGTCGACGGCGAGGGCGGGCGCGCGTCCTATGAAGTCGACTTGCCGAATGGCGGCGATGCGCTGCTGATCGGCAACGTCATCGGCCAGAGCGCGACCACCGAGAACGCCGTGCTCGTGTCCTATGGCGCCGAAGGCAATGCCTGGCCGGGGAGCCGGCTGCGCGTGGCGCACAACACGTTGGTCAGCGACGGCGTCAAGCCGGGCTGGTTCGTGCGCGTGTGGAGCGACAAGCTGCCAGCCGACACGCCGGTACAGGCCGTCAACAACCTCGGCGTCGGCCTCGGCGTGTTCATGCTGGGCGGGGCCGGCGAGACCGCGGGCAACTTCACGGTCGTGCGCGCGCAGCTGACCGGTGCCGACACGCTGGACTTCGCGCTCGGTGCGGGCTCGGCGTTGCGTGGCCGCGGCGTCGATCCGCGCAGCGTCTTCGGCGGCGAGCTCGTGCCGCGCGCCGAGTTCACGCTGCCGATCGGCACACGGCCGCTGCAGGCGCCGCCGTCCTGGAGCCCGGGCGCCTTGCAGCGCTGACGCAGCGTTCCCTACCCGCGTGCGTTCAAGGCAAAAAAGCGGATGGCCGTTCCCGGCGCGAAGCCGAACTTCACGGTCCGCTGTAGGAGCGGCCTGTGCGGGGCGAAG
>DAORHX010000312.1:0-4816 GCA_035438245.1 Rubrivivax sp. | reverse complement strand
ATCTGCAGCTGCTGTACCAGATCGCCCTGATCGGCCAGCGCGATCTGCCGTTGGCGCCGGAACCGCGTCTGGGCTTCGAGATGGTGCTGTTGCGCATGCTGGCCTTCCGGCCGCTGGCTGCCGCCGTTCGCTCCGCTTCCCCGGAGTCGACCCGCAAGCCGTCGTCCGCCGCGCCCGCCAGGCCGGCCGAGGTCGCTGCTGCGCCCGCTATGCCCCAACTGGCCAAACCGGCGTCTGCGCCGCCACCGGCACCGGCGGAGCCACCACCGGCGGCTCGGGCACGGCGACCAGCGGCAGCAACACTGCCACGAACAGCTCGACCGGCGGCGGAGCAACCGGCACGGGCGGCTCGGCCAGCGGTACTGGCGGTGCCGGCGGCGCAGTCACGCAGACGGCTGGCAACGGCGGCGGCGGCGGCGGCGCTACCAATGGCAGCGCCACGAGCTCGGCCAGCAACGGTAGCGCAACCAACGGCAGCGCGACCGGCGGCTCGGGTGCGGTGGGTGCGGCTGGCGCCACGGGCACGAGCACCGGTGGCAATGCTGCGGCAGCGGCTGGCGGCACCGGCAATGGCGGTACGCAGACCACCACCGCCAACGGCGGCACGGGCGGCGCCGGTAACGGCGCGGTCGGTGGTGCGGGCGGCAACGGCGGCACCAACACCGTCAGCGCTGGTACGTTCGACATGGGCAATGTCATGAACGGCACGGCGCAGTCGGCGGCTGGCATTCTGGCGATCGTCCAGAACACCGGCATCGGTGCGCTGGCTCAGCAGAGCATCAACGTTCAGGCCAACCTGAACCTCGGCAAGTAAGAGGGTGAGTGGGCGCCGGGAGGGTCGCGAACCTTCCCGGCGCCCGGGTCTTTCAATAGCAGTAGCCAGGAGCCACCATGAGCACCCTCATGCGTTCCGTCGCGCTAGGTCTGGTCACGCTCGGGAGCTTGCAGTCCGGGCTGGCGATTGCCGGCGCAGAAGATAGAGACGGCAACCCGATTTACTTCGTCGAACAGGCGGCCGCGCAGCGGCCCAACCCGCTGGGCGTGAAGCCCGTCGAATCCAAGGCCCTCGATGTTCGGCGCGGCGGCACCGATGTCGTCAACGAAATGATGCTCAAGGGCGTGGTCGCCAACAACCGCGCCAGCAACCTGACCACCGGTAGCAATGTCATTTCCGACGGCTCTTTCAACGGCGTGGTGGGCTTGCCCCTCGTCGTGCAGAACAGCGGGAACGGCGTGCTCATCCAGAACGCCACCATCATCAACCTGCAGGTGAAGTGACGGCGTGTTGTCGATGAAGTTCGCGTCCGTCCTGGCGGCCCTGGCCGTGTCGTGCCCGGCCGCCGAGTGCCTGGCCGATTCGGTCAGCGTCCCCTACGAAATGGGGGGCGCCTATTCATTGCCCGTCACCAGCATGAAGGGCGCGCGCTTTCGCGCGATGGTGCGGCAGCAGTACGACTTCAGCTGCGGCTCCGCGGCGCTGTCGACGCTGCTGACTTATCACTACGGATTCAAGGTCACGGAGGAACAGGTCTTCGCCGAGATGTACGCCAAAGGCGACCAGCCGAAGATCCGCCGTGACGGTTTTTCCTTGTTCGACATGAAGCGCTATCTCGAGAACCACGGCTTCGAGGCCGATGGGTTCGAGGCGCCACTGGACAAGCTCGAGGCTGCCGGCATACCGGCCATCGTGCTGATCAACGAGAACGGCTACAACCACTTCGTCGTCGTCAAGGGCCTGCGCGATGGGCGCGTGCTGGTCGGCGACCCCTCGGGGGGCACGCGCGCGCTGACGCAAGCCGCGTTCGAGGGCCTGTGGACGAATGGCATCCTCTTCGTCGTCAGCAATCGGCAAGAGCGCGCCAAGTTCAACGTGGCGGCCGAATGGAATGCACTGCCGCGGGCGCCGATCGCCAGCGGCATCAGTCGTGAGGGCCTGGCGGGCATCGTGCTGCCCAAGGCCGGCCCTTCTGATTTCTAGGACCGCCGGATCGTGACCCGTCCAACGCCATCCAAGGTCGTGCTGCTGATGTCCGCAGCCGGGCTGGGCTTGTCGTGGTCCGGCTTGGCCCTGGCGTCGCGCGACGACGCCGCCCCGGCTGGATCGGCCTTCGGTGCTGCGCCGCGGAGCGAGCAGGTTTGCGATGCGCAGGGCCCCGACCGCTGGATGACATGTCCGGTGGCCGATGGTGAGTTGCTGCAGGCCCTCGTGGCGGACAGCGCCAGCTTGCCGTTGCCTCTGTCGTCGATGCAGGCGTCGGGTGACGCCAAGCTGTCGTTGCGGACCTTCGATGCCGTCGTTGCGGCAAGCGCATCGCCAGCGTCGCCGGCGCCCGCCAACGATGGCGAGCCGCAGCCGCATGACAACGAGCAATTGCCCCGCGGGGCCGTTTCGGCACGCATCAGCGACGTCGCGCTTCGCGACAGCGAAGCCGACGCCCTGGCGCTGGTTTTGCTGGACGACCCGCGCGAGCTCGGCGGCGACCCGGCGGCCGCGGCTCCATCGACGATTCGGACAAAGGACGCCGACGTTTCCGTCGGTGCGGGCAAGCGCAGCATCGCGCTGCAGAGCGCGGCGATTCAGGCGCTGGCGGACGAGGCTCGCGCGTTGCCCGCCGATGCCGGCGCAGCGGACTCCGAATCGCTCGAACGTGTGTTCGCCAGCTTGGCGGACGTTCTGGGCGCACAGCTCGACGAGCCGCCTGCGCACGCGGCAGTGCGGCCAGCGACAACCCCGCTTGCCGCGCTCGGCAGTTCGACCGCCTCGGCCGTTGCCGACGCCGTGGCGCCGGCCTCGCCCGACGTGGCGGCCCGCACCAGCGAACCGCAGGGGCCCGCACTGCAACGCAGCAGCGACGCCGATGACATCGCGGTGGCGTCGTCGCACAGTGACAAGGTTCTGATGGCGCTGGAGGCACTGCGGTCCGGCGATGGCGCGGCAGACGGCAGCCGTGCGAGCGCCCAGGCGAAGAAGACCGTCGTCGTGCGCCACACCGACAAGGTGCTGGAGACGCTGGCGCTGTTCCAGCCGAAGAAGTCCAAGCGCGCGGCGCATGCTTGCATCGGCGCCCCGGAAGAAGATGCCTGGGTTGCCGTGCCGAAGGCTTCCGCGGCGGCCTGGGGGCCGTTCGAACCCGAGCCCGAATCGGCGATTGCCAGCCTCGGCTTGGCGCTCGACATCGATCTGGACCTGCTTGCGCCGGTGGCGCATGGGCCCGGCGACGCAGCAACGCATGCCGCAGCCGCCGTTGCGCCGGTGGAAGCTGAGCCCGCACCGGCAGGCCGCAGCAGCCGCAACGCCCTGGGCGGCGAGTGGGTGGCCCTGAACAGCACCCAGCTGGACGAGGTTCGGGGCGGCTTCGTCACCGACGGTGGCCTGAAGATCTCGTTCGGCATCGAGCGCGCCGTCTACCTGAACGGCAACCTGGTCACCACGACCAGCCTGAACATCGCCGATCTGTCGAGGATCTCGGGCGGCCGGGCTCAGGTGACAGGCACTGGCGTAGGCAGCCTGGGTCTGGTGCAGAGCGGCGCGGGCAACGTCTTCCTGCCAGGCGCGATCTCATCCTCCGCAGCCGGCACGACGATCATCCAGAACTCGCTGGACGGCCAGAAGATCCAGACCATGACGACCATCGATGCAGTGGTCAACTCCACCGGCATCCTGAGGTCCATCAACCTTCAGTCGTCGATGCAGAGCGCGATCGTCAATTCGCTGCGCCGGTGAGCAGGCGCTTCGCAGGCGCGCTTCAGGCGCCTGCGGCCACACACATCAGAACGACATCGGGTAGCGCAGCGACAGCGTGACGTCCGGCGCGTCACGCGTGACGCCGACACCCAGCGTGAAGTTGATGTTGCTCGTCGGCGTGCGCCGATACGACAACCCCACCAGCATGGTGCCCAGTTGCACCCGCACCGCGTCCGGCGGCGTCACGCCGTTGATCTTCGTCGGTTCCACCGAGTTCTGGTCGTAGCCCAGGCTGAGCGACATCTTCTCGTTCAGGCCCAGACCCACGCCGAAGTTGAAGCCGACGATGCCGCCCGGCGCAACCTTGCCGAGGTTCTGCGTGCTGCCGTCCTCGAACCTGAGCGTGACGTTGTCGCGCGGGAACGAGTACAGGTAGTTGACGCCACCGAAAAGCACCACCGGATCCGAAGGGTAGAGCACGGTCAGGCCGCCCTGAAGGCCGTAGAAGCCGGAGCCGGTCGGCAGTTCGGTATTGATCGGTTCGCCGCGGAAGCCGGGCAACGTGCTCGTGAAGACGCCCTCGTACGGGTCACGCCCGGTACGGCTCTTGAAGCGCAGGCTGCCGACGAAGTAGGGCTTGTCCAGGCCACCCTCGTTGAGCTGGTAGCGCGCCGTGACTTCGACATCGCCGATGCCGTTGCCGGAACCGTTGAACAGGGCCTCGTCGAAGCTGCTGCCCCCCAGATACTCGCGTCCCACCGCCGTATCCGAGCGATAGAGGTAGGGAATGCGGCCTTCGATCTCGAACCGGTTGGTGACGCCGTAGGCGCCGCGCAGCGCCGCGGTGAAGGTGTTGCGCCGGACGTCGCGCACGTCGATCAGGCCGATCAGGATGGCGGGGATGATGGTGTAGCCGACCAACGAGACGCGCAGGCTCGACGAGTTCGAGTAGGCGATCGACGGCTCGAGCACGAACATGCCGCGCTGCGTCAGCACGCCCGGCAGCTCAAGGATGCGCGCCACGCTCAGCGGGCCGATGTTGTCGCCCTCGGGGGCCTGCCCGACCGGTGTGGTGGGAGCCTGTCCCTGGGCAGGCGCGTCGCCCTGCGCCTGCGCCTGCGCCGGCGCATC
>DAORHX010000311.1:0-4817 GCA_035438245.1 Rubrivivax sp. | reverse complement strand
TGCCGGCTGGGGCAAGTTCGGCGCCGGCGCCGCGGCCGGCGGCGCGCTGGGCCTGCTGCTGGGCAGCAAGCGAGGCCGCAAGTTCGGCGGCAAGGCGCTGAAGTACGGCAGCGTGGCCGCGCTCGGCGTGCTCGCCTACAAGGCCTACGGCAACTGGCAGGCGCAGCAGCGGCAGGCACCGTCGGCGCCGCCGACGGCCGCACCGCGCACCGTCGACCTGCTGCCCGCCCCCGAGGCCGAGCAGCACAGCCGGGCGATGCTGCAGTCGATGATCGCCGCGGCCAAGGCCGATGGCCACCTCGACGAGCGCGAGCGCGGCCTGGTCGAGGCCGAGATGACCCGCATCGCCGCCGACGCGCAGACCCGCCAGTGGTTCGAGCACGAGCTGCGCAAGCCGCTGGACCCGGCCGAGGTGGCGCGCGCCGCCGGTTCGCCCGAGATGGCGGCCGAGATGTACCTGGCGAGCCTGCTGGTGGCCGACGAGACCAGCTTCATGGAGCGCGCCTACCTGGACGAGCTGGCCCGGCAGCTGCGCCTGCCCGAGGGGCTGAAGGCGGAGCTGGAGCGCCAGGCGCAGGCCGCCTGAAGGGCGCGCGCGACCTTGCGGGACAATGGGCGCCATGTCAGAAGCGACCCCCAATCTCGTCGCCGCCATCGAGCGCTTCAACCGGCTCGGCCGGCCGCGCATCGAACTGGCGCAGGCCGGCGACGGCCGCACCGTCGCCACCTTGCCTCGACTGGGCAAGCAGATCACCGTGCAGGGCTCGCCGCGGCAGCCGAAGCCGGTGTCGGCGCAGGACATCGCGCTGCTGTGCGAAGAGGCGCAGCTGGCCATCGCGCCGGGCATGGCGCTGCTCGAGGCCGCCCTCGCGGCCATCGGCCGCGTCGCGCGCGACGAGGAAGACGAACTCGTCTGACCTTCAGCCGTCGGTCCGGGCGCCGGCGACGATCCACTCGGCGGCGCTCGGCCATCATCAAGGTGGGCGAGTTGGTGTTGCCGCTGGTGATCAGCGGCATCGCGCCGGCGTCGACCACGCGCAGGCCGCGCACGCCGCGCACGCGAAAGCGCGTGTCCAGCACCGCCATCGGGTCGTCGTCGCGGCCGATGCGCGTCGTGCCCACCGGGTGGAAGATGGTGCTGCCGATGTCGCCGGCCAGCCGCGCCAGCTGCGCGTCGCTCTGGAACTGCGGGCCCGGCTTCCATTCCTCGGGCCGGTACGGCGCGAGCGCCGGCTGCGCGCAGATGTGCCGCGTGATGCGCAGCGAATCGGCGGCCACCTGGCGGTCCTCGGGCGTGCTCAGGTAGTTCGGTGCGATGCGCGGCGCGTCCTCGGGGCGCGGGCTGCGGATGTGCACCGCGCCGCGGCTCGTCGGGTTCAGGTTGCACACGCTGGCGGTGAAGGCGTCGAAGCCGTGCAGCGGCTCGCCGAACGCGTCCAGGCTCAGCGGCTGCACGTGGTACTGGATGTTGGGGTGCCGCTGCGCGGGCGAGCTGCGCGTGAACGCGCCCAGCTGCGACGGTGACATGCTCATCGGCCCGCTGCGCGTCAGCAGGTACTGCAGGCCGATGCCGATCCGGCCCGGCAGGCTGCCGGCAAGGCGGTTCAGCGTCTTCGCGCCGTGCACCTTGTAGACCGCGCGGATCTGCAGGTGGTCCTGCAGGTTCGTGCCGACGCCGGGCAGCGGGTGCAGCGGCGTCACGCCACTGGCCTGCAGGCCGGCGCCGTCGCCGATGCCCGACAGCTGCAGGATCTGCACCGAGCCGATCGAGCCGGCGCTGAGGATCAGCTCGCGCGCCGCCCGCACCTGCAGGCGCTGCCCGTCCTTCAGCACGTCGACGCCCCGGCAGCGCCACGTGCCGTCGCCGTCGCGCTGCAGCTGCAGCCGGCTGGCCTGCGCGCCGGTCCACAGCCTGAAGTTCGGCCGGCGCATGCAGGTCGGGCGCAGGAAGGCCTTGGCCGTGTTCCAGCGCCAGCCGCGCTTCTGGTTGACCTCGAAGTAGCCGACGCCCTCGTTGTCGCCGCGGTTGAAGTCCTCGCTGGCCGGCAGCCCGGCCTGCACCGCCGCCTGCGCCCAGGCATCGAGGATGTCCCAGCGCAGCCGCTGCTGCTCGATGCGCCATTCGCCGCCGGCGCCGTGCCACGGGTCGGCGCCGCGCCAGTGGTCCTCGTGGCGCATGAAGAAGGGCAGCACCGCGTCCCAGTGCCACGACACATCGCCGGTGATCTCGGCCCAGCGTGCGTAGTCGCGCCGCTGGCCGCGCATGTAGATCATGCCGTTGATGCTGGAGCAGCCGCCCAGCGCCTTGCCGCGCGGGTAGCGCAGGCTGCGGCCGTTGAGCCCGGCCTCGGCCTCGGTCTGGTAGCACCAGTCGGTGCGCGGGTTGCCGATGCAGTACAGGTAGCCCACCGGAATGTGGATCCAGGGGTAGTGGTCGCTGCCGCCGGCTTCGAGCAGCAGCACGCGCTTGGACGGGTCGGCGCTGAGGCGGTTGGCGAGCAGGCAGCCGGCGGTGCCGGCGCCGACGATGACGTAGTCGAAAGTCAGGGCTTCGCTCATACTGCGGCCATTGCATCACAGGACGCAGGAGGGCCGACATGGTCTCGAAGACATTGCGCGCGGTGATGTGGGTGCTCGGGGTGTGCTGCAGTGCGCCGGCCTTCGCGCAGGCCGAGCCGGCGGCTTCGGCGCCGGCGACGAAGCAGCGCGCGCTGCCCACCGAGACGCGCGAGTGGAAGGGCGACTTCGACGCGATGCTGAAGCGCCGCGTGATCCGCGTGCTGGTGCCCTACAGCCGCACGCTGTACTACAACGACAAGGGCCGCGAGCGCGGCATCAGCGCCGAGGGCGTGCGTGCCTTCGAGCAGTACCTGAACAAGAAGTACGCGGCGCAGCTGGGCAAGCGGCCGCTGACGGTCTATCTGGTGCCGACGACACGCGACGAGCTGCTGCCCGACGTGGCGGGCGGCCTGGGCGACATCGCCGCGGGCAACCTGACGGTCACCGAAACGCGCAAGCAGATCGTCGACTTCGCGTCGTCCGAGGAAGGCAAATCCAATCGCGAGATCGTGCTCAGCGGTCCCAAGTCCGAGGCCGTGGCCTCGGCCGAGGCCTTGTCGGGCAAGACCGTGCATGTGCGCTGGTCCTCGAGCTACCACGACAGCCTGGTGGCGCTGAACGAGCGCCTCGTGCAGCAGGGCAAGCCGGCGGTGAAGCTGGTGCAGGTGCCCGACGAGCTCGAGGACGAGGACATGATGGAGATGCTCAACGTCGGGCTGCTCGACTACATCGTCGTCGACGACTGGAAAGCCGCCATGTGGGCGCAGGTGCTGCCGAAGGTCAAGCTCAACGAAGGCGCGGTGCTGCGCGACAACGGCGTGGTTGGCTGGGCGATCCGCAAGAACAGCCCGCAGCTGGCGGCCGAGCTGGCGGACTTCCATGCCAACCACCTGAACAAGCAGGGCGTGGCCAACTACCTGCGCCAGCAGCAGGGCAAGCGCGTGCGTGCGCTGAAGGATTCCGCGGCCAGCGCCGACGCCCAGCGCTTCGAGGAGCTGATGGTGTTGTTCCGCAAGTACGGCGAGCGCTATGCCTTCGACCCGCTGATGCTGGCCGCACAGGGCTACCAGGAATCGCAGTTGAACCAGCAGGCGAAGAGCCACGTCGGCGCGATCGGCGTGCTGCAGATCATGCCGGCCACCGGCGCCGAACTGAAGGTCGGCGACATCCGCGTCACCGAAGCCAACATCCACGCCGGCACCAAGTACATGGACCAGCTGATGTCGCGCTACTTCAAGGACGCCGACTTCAGCCCGGCGAACCGCGCGCTGTTCGCCTTCGCGTCCTACAACGCCGGGCCGGGCAACATCGCGAAGATGCGCAAGGAGGCCGAAAGGCGCGGCCTCGATCCGAACAAGTGGTTCAACAACGTCGAGATGGTCACGGCCGAGAAGATCGGCATCGAGACCACGACCTACGTGCGCAACATCTTCAAGTACTACACCTCGTACAAGCTGACGCTCGACGCGCAGCAGGACCGCGACAAGGCGCGCGGGCAGGCGACGAAGAAGTGACGACCGGACGCCGCCGCGGCGTTCAGCGCGCCGGGCGCAGCAGCGTGCGCAGCGCGACGATGCCCAGCAGCATGAGCAGCAGCAGGCTCCACAGCTCGTAGGGCACGCCGAGCAGCCGTACCGCAGCGTCGGCGCAGCTGGCGCGCGGCTGGAAGATCTCCGGCAGAACCGCGTCGAGCCGCAACCCGGCGATGATCTTCTCGGCCAGCGTCAGGTTGCACGAATCGCTGACCGCGGCGACGAAGTGCTGCCACAACGCGGCGGCGACACCGGCCAGCGCCAGCACGAACACCAGCAGCAGCGAAAGCCACTGCACGGCAGCGCCGCGCCAAAGCAGCCCGGGCAGCGCCGCCAGCGCAATGGCGACGAAGACCAGGCGCTGCAGCACGCACCACGGGCACGGCTCCATGCCCAGCGCATGCTGTGTCCACAGTGCCACGGCCACGGCGGCCAGGCTGACGAAGGCGCTGAACGCCAGCAGCGCGGTGCGCCGCGGCGCGGTGCCCATCATGCCCCCGAGGCGCTGCGCGCCGGCCCCCCGAAGGGGCGTGAGCGCCTGCTGCGCGGCCGTGCGGCCCTCACTTCAGCTGCGCGACTAGTTCGATCTCGACGCAGGCGCCCAGCGGCAGCTGCGCCACGCCGAAGGCGCTGCGCGCATGCGCGCCGGCCTCGTCGCCGAACACCTGCAGCAGCAGCTCCGAGCAGCCATTGGTCACCAGGTGGTGCTCGGTGAAGGTGGCGGTG
>DAORHX010000310.1:0-4878 GCA_035438245.1 Rubrivivax sp. | reverse complement strand
AGCTCGTGCAGGCACTCGAAGTAGGCCATCTCGGGCGCGTAGCCGGCTTCCACCAGGGTCTCGTAGCCGGCCTTGATCAACTCGACCGTGCCGCCGCACAGCACCGCCTGCTCACCGAACAGGTCGGTCTCGGTCTCCTCGCGGAAGTTGGTCTCGATGACGCCGGCCTTGCCGCCGCCGTTGGCCGCCGCGTAGCTCAGCGCCAGGTCGCGCGCCTTGCCGCTCTTGTCGGCGTGCACGGCGATCAGGTGCGGCACGCCGCCGCCGCGGCTGTAGGTGTCGCGCACGGTGTGGCCCGGCGCCTTCGGCGCGACCATCCAGACGTCGAGGTCGGCGCGCGGCACGACCTGGCCGAAGTGCACGTTGAAGCCGTGCGCGAAGGCCAGCGACGCGCCTTCGCGGATGTTCGGCTCGACATCATCGCGGTAGACCGCCGCGATCTGCTCGTCGGGCAGCAGCATCATGACCACGTCGGCGCTCTTCACGGCCTCGCCGACCTCGGCCACCTTCAGGCCCGCCTTCTCGACCTTCGACCACGACGCACCGCCCTTGCGCAGGCCGACCGTCACCTTGACGCCGCTGTCGCTGAGGTTCTGCGCATGCGCATGGCCTTGCGAGCCGTAGCCCACGATCGTGACCTTCTTGCCCTTGATCAGGCTCAGATCGGCGTCCTTGTCGTAATAGACCTTCATGTTGCTCTCCGTTGAATGCTTGCGTTTGAAAGGGCTCTGTCGTCGCGCGCTCAGACTCTGAGAATGCGCTCGCCGCGGCCGATGCCGCTGGTGCCGGTGCGCACCGTCTCGAGGATCGCCGCACGGTCGATCGCGAGCAGGAAGGCATCGAGCTTCGATGCATCGCCTGTCAACTCGAGCGTGTAGCTCTTCTCGGTGACGTCGATGATGCGGCCGCGGAAGATGTCGGCCATGCGCTTCATCTCGTCGCGCTCCTTGCCGACCGCGCGCACCTTGATCAGCATCAGCTCGCGCTCGGTGAAGCTGCCTTCGGTCAGGTCGACCACCTTGACCACCTCGATCAGTCGGTTCAGGTGCTTGGTGATCTGCTCGATGACCTCGTCGGAGCCGGTGGTGACGATGGTCATGCGCGACAACGAACGGTCTTCGGTGGGGGCCACCGTCAGGCTTTCGATGTTGTAGCCACGCGCCGAGAACAGCGCCACCACGCGCGACAGGGCGCCGGGTTCGTTTTCCAGCAGCACCGCAATGATGTGTTTCATAGGTCGTCGTCCTGCGCGCTCTTCGATGCCGGCGGCGGTAACCGCAGACCCTTGGCCACGCGTTGCGAGTTGAAAGAGAGGTCTTCGTCCGAAGCGTTCTCGCATCGGGCCGCGGCCTGCGCGGCAGCCGGCGCGGTAGCGCCGGTTGCGCGAAAGGCGCTGCCCGGCTGCGCTACAGGTCTTCGGAGCCCAGCAGCATCTCGGTGATGCCCTTGCCTGCCTGCACCATCGGCCAGACGTTCTCGGTCGGGTCGGTGCGGATGTCGAGGAACACGGTGCGGTCCTTCAGCTTGATGGCCTCGCGCAGCGCGCCTTCGACGTCACCCGGCTTCTCGACCAGCAGGCCGACATGGCCATAGGCCTCGGCCAGCTTGACGAAGTCGGGCAGCGCGTCCATGTAGCTGTGCGAGTAGCGGCCGCCGTAGTCCAGTTGTTGCCACTGTCGCACCATGCCCAGGTAGCGGTTGTTCAGCGACACGACCTTCACCGCGGTGTCGTACTGCTTGCAGGTGGACAGCTCCTGCAGGCACATCTGGATCGAACCCTCGCCGGTGATGCAGAACACGTCCGCGTCCGGCTTGGCGAGCTTGATGCCCATTGCGTACGGCAGCCCGACGCCCATCGTGCCCAGGCCGCCGGAATTGATCCAGCGCCGCGGCTCGGCAAAGCCGTAGTACTGCGCCGCCCACATCTGGTGCTGGCCGACGTCGGAGGTGATGTAGGTGTCGCGGTCCTTGGTCAGCTCCCACAGCTTCTTCACGACGAACTGCGGCTTGATGACGTCGCCGCTGTTCCTGAAAGCCAGGCAGTCGCGCTGGCGCCATTCGCCGATCTGCTTCCACCAGTCCGACAGCGCCGCAGCGTCGGGGCGCGCCTGCGCTTCGGCCAGCTGCGCGATCAGCTCCTGCAGCACGTCCTTGACGTCGCCGACGATCGGGATGTCCACGCGCACGCGCTTGGAGATCGACGACGGGTCGATGTCGACGTGGATGATCTTGCGCTCGACCGACGCGAAGTGCTTCGGGTTGCCGATCACGCGGTCGTCGAAGCGCGCGCCCACGGCCAGCAGCACGTCGCAGTGCTGCATCGTCATGTTGGCTTCGTAGGTGCCGTGCATGCCCAGCATGCCCAGGAAGCGCGGGTCGCTGGCCGGCATCGCGCCCAGGCCCATCAGCGTGTTGGTGCAGGGAAAGCCGAGCAGGTCGACCAGCTGGCGCAGTTCGTTCGAGGCATTGCCCAGGATGACGCCGCCGCCGGTGTAGATGTAGGGCCGCTTCGCGCCGAGCAGCAGCTGCACCGCCTTGCGGATCTGGCCGCCGTGGCCCTTCTTCACCGGGTTGTAGGAGCGCATCTCGACACGCTCGGGGTAGCTGAAGGCACAGGTCTTCAGCGACACGTCCTTCGGGATGTCCACCACCACCGGGCCGGGCCGGCCGCTGCGCGCGATGTGGAAGGCCTTCTTCAGCGTCGCCGCCAGGTCGCGCACGTCCTTGACCAGGAAGTTGTGCTTGACGATCGGCCGCGTGATGCCGACGGTGTCGCATTCCTGGAAGGCGTCCAGGCCGATCGCCGGCGTCGGCACCTGTCCGGTGACGATGACCATCGGGATCGAGTCCATGTACGCGGTGGCAATGCCGGTGACGGCATTGGTCACGCCCGGGCCGGAGGTCACCAGCGCGACACCGACCTCGCCGGTGGCGCGGGCGTAGCCGTCGGCGGCGTGCACCGCCGCCTGCTCGTGGCGCACCAGGATGTGCTGGATCGAATCCTGCTTGTACAGCGCGTCGTAGATGTACAGCACCGCGCCGCCGGGGTAACCCCACAGGTACTTGACCTGCTCGGCCTGCAGGCAGCGAACGAGGATGTCCGAGCCGTTCAGCTCTTGTGGCGTGGTGGAGGGGGCTTGCGCCGACGCGGCGCGCTTGACTTCCGCGGGGGAAATGTCCATGTCTGACCCTTTGCGATTTTCTCTGACGAAAAACGTTTGGTGCCCCTCCTCGCGCCCTTGTGGGGCGGAATCGGACAGCTGCGAAACCGGATCTCCGATGCCCGGGTCGGGCCATCGGGCTCCCGGCGTAGGAGCTCATCGTGCGAAGCGCGCATTATGCCATCGACATGCACGATGGGATAATCCGGGCGGCCCGCATCGCGGTGCCACAGCAAGCTAGCCCTTGGCCTCAGACAAAGAACTGTCCGACTTCCTCCGCAGTGCCGAGAAACGGGCCTTCAAGCGCACCGCCTATGCGGTGCGCGACGACGACGCGGCGTTGGACATCGTGCAGGACGCCATGATCCGGTTGGCCGAGAGCTATGGCGACCGGCCGATGGCCGAATTGCCGCTCATCTTCGGCCGCATCCTGTCGAATGCGACGATGGACTGGTTCCGCCGGCAGAAGGTGCGCCATGCCGCCGTGCAGAACTTCTCCGATCTCGAAGGCGGCAGCGAGGACGGCGACTTCGACCTGCTGGAAAAGCTGATGTCCGCGGACAGCACGACCGCCTCGCCGAGCCCGGACGAGCAGCTGTCGCGCGAGCAGACCCTGGCGCTGATCGACGCCGAAGTGGCCGCGCTGCCGGCACGTCAACGCGAGGCTTTTCTGTTGCGTTACTGGGAAGAACTGGACACCGCCGAAACCGCGCAGGTCATGGGCTGCTCTGAAGGCAGTGTGAAAACGCACTGTTTCAGGGCAGTACACGCATTGGCGAAAGCGCTGGCCGCCAAGGGATTGAAGCCATGAACGGAAGGACTCGAGTCCACCCGCCAGACCCGCAGGCCCTGCAGGCCCGCTTTGCGCTGCGCGTGGTGTCCCGCCTGAGCGAGCAGACCGATCTGCTTGCCCACGACATCGTCGAAAGACTGCGTGTCGCACGCGAGCAGGCGGTGGCGCGTGCACGACAGGTGCGGCTGGCGCAGCCGGTGGCGGCGTCGGCGTTTCAGCTGGCGGGTGTGTCGCGCGGCGGCGTCGCGCTCGGACAATCACCGTCGGGCTGGTTGCGACTGGCCTCGCTGCTGCCACTGATGGTGCTGGTGCTGGGCCTGCTGCTGATCCAGCACCTGCACGAGCAGGCCGAGATTCGCGCCGCAGCCGACGTCGATGCCGCTCTGCTGGCCGACGACCTGCCGCCCGAAGCCTACGGCGACCCTGGATTCGTGGCTTTCCTGACACAACCCGAGCCGTGAGCAAGCACCGGCCCCGCCGCAAGTCGCGTCTTGCGCAGGCAGGCGCGCCGGCCCTGCTGGCGCTGTGGCTGGGGCTCGGCGCCGTCGTGCACGCACAGCCGACGAGCCAGGTGCCGCATAGCGCGCAGCCGGCCGGCCCGGCGTGGAGCACGCTGACACCGGCGCAGCAGGTGGCCTTGGCCCCGCTGAAGGACGACTGGCAGGACATCGATGCCCTGCGCAAGCAGAAATGGCTCGAGATCGCAGCGCGCTTCCCGTCGCTGCCGACCGAAGAGCGCCAGCGCATCCAGCAGCGCATGAGCGAATGGGCCCGCATGACCCCCGACGAGCGCGGTCGTGCACGGCTGCAGTTCCAGCAGGCGCGGCAGATCAGCCCGCAGCAGCGCCAGGCGCGCTGGGATGCCTACCTGGCGCTGCCGGCCGACGAACGGCGCGCGCTGGCCGAACGCGCGCGCACCGTGCC
>DAORHX010000309.1:0-4879 GCA_035438245.1 Rubrivivax sp. | reverse complement strand
CGCTGGCCTGGGTGCGCGAGTGCAACGCCCGCACCCGCGCCCGGCTCGAAGCCTGGCCCGGCTTCGCGGCCACGCGCGCACGGCTGCGCGACATGCTCGACGCGCGCGATCGCATCCCGGCGATCACGCGCCGCGGCGACCACGTCTACAACCTCTGGCAGGACGCCGAACACCCGCGCGGCCTGTGGCGCCGCACGACGCTCGACGACTACCGCCAGCCGCAGCCGGCGTGGGACACCGTGCTCGACCTGGACGCGCTGGGCCAGGCCGAAGGCGAGAACTGGGTCTGGGGTGGCGCCGAGTGCCTGGGCCCCGACTACACACGCTGCCTGCTGCGGCTGTCGCGCGGCGGCGCCGATGCGCAGGTGATCCGCGAATTCGACCTGACGACGCGCCGTTTCGTCGACGGCGGCTTCGTGCTGCCCGAGGCCAAGTCGGACGTCGCCTGGGCCGATCGCGACACGCTGTACGTCGGCACCGACTTCGGCCCCGGCTCGCTGACCGATTCGGGCTACCCGCGCATCATCAAGCGCTGGCGGCGCGGCCAGCCGCTCGGCGAAGCGGCCACGGTGTTCGAGGCCCGTCCCGGCGATGTTGCCGCCAGCGTGCATGTCGATCCGACACCCGGCTTCGAGCGCACGGTGTTCACGCGCGCGCCGGACTTCTTCAGCTCGGAAAGCTCACTGCTCGTCGACGGCCGACTGCAGCCGCTGCCGAAGCCCGCCGACGCGCAGCTGGGCTTCTGGTACGGCCAGGTGCTGCTGGCACTGCGCAGCGACTGGACATGCGACGGCACGCGCTGGCCCAGCGGCGCGCTGCTGGCCAGCGATGCCGCCGCCTACCTGGCGGGCCGGCCGCAATGGCAGGCGCTGTTCACGCCGACGTCGCGCTGCTCGCTGGCCGGCCATGCGCTGCTGCGCCACACGGTGCTGCTCGAGCTGCTCGACAACGTCGCCGGCAGGCTGCAGGAGCAACGCTTCGACGGCCGCGCCTGGCACGCGCGCGATGTCGCGACACCGTTTCCCGGCACGCTGCAGGCGCAGAGCCTGCACGACCCCTGGCTGGCGCACGACCCGCTCGGCGAGCACTACCTGCTGACCTATACCGACTTCCTCACACCCGACTCGCTGCGGCTCGCGCGCAGCGGCAGCGACGCGCACGAGCCGCTGAAGTCGCGGCCGGCCTTCTTCGACGCGCAAGGCATGCGTGTGGAGCAGCGATTCGCGACGTCGAAGGACGGCACGCGCGTGCCCTACTTCGTGCTCTGGCCGCGCGAGGCGACGGCCGACGGCGACAACCCGACGCTGCTCTACGGCTACGGCGGCTTCGAGGTCGCGCAGCAGCCGCGCTACGCCGGCGGCTGGGGCAGCGCATGGTGCAGCCGCGGCGGCGTGCTGGTGGTGGCCAACATCCGCGGCGGAGGCGAGTTCGGCCCGGCCTGGCACCAGGCCGCGCTGCAGGGCAAGCGGCAGAACGCGTTCGACGACTTCATCGCCGTGGCCGAGGACCTGGTCGCGCAGCGCATCACCTCGCCGCGGCGGCTGGCCATCGCCGGCGGCAGCAACGGCGGGCTGCTGGTCGGCGCGGTGATGCTGCAGCGGCCCGACCTGCTGCGCGCCGTGGTCTGCCAGGTACCGCTGCTCGACATGCGCCGCTACCACCGGCTGCTCGCCGGCGCCAGCTGGATCAGCGAATACGGCGACCCGGACGACCCGGCGCAATGGGCCTGGATCGCGCCGTACAGCCCGTACCAGAACGTGCCGTCGGCGGCGACCCGGCTGCCGGCCGTGCTGTTCACGACCAGCACGCGCGACGACCGCGTGCACCCGGGCCATGCCCGCAAGATGGCGGCGCGCCTGCGCGAGCTCGGCCACGACGCCTGGCTGTACGAGAACATCGAAGGCGGCCACGGCGGCGCCGCCGACAACGCGCAGCGCGCGGACATGATGGCGCTGGAGTTCGCGTTCCTGTGGCAGGAACTGGGGGCCTGAATGCCGCTGCAGGTCCGACACGACAGCGCCGCGTCGCGCTTCGCCACCGACACCGCCGGCGGCACCGCCGAGTGCGTCTACCGGCTGGGTGGCGGCGTGATGAACATCGTGCACACCGAAGTGCCGACAGCCTCGCAGGGCCACGGCGTCGCCGCCGCGCTGGTGCAGGCGTCGCTCGCGTTCGCCCGGGCGCAGGGGCTGAAGGTGCGGCCATCGTGCAGCTACGTGCGCAGCTACATGCGCCGCCACCCCGACACGCTCGATCTGCTGGAGCGCTGATGGACGACGCCCTCGACCCGCGCGCCACCGCGGTGCTGGACTTCTGGTTCGGCCGTGCCGGCGAGCCCGATCACCTGCGGCCGCGCGAACAATGGTTCCGCAAGGACGCGGCCTTCGACGCAAGGATCGCGCAGCGCTTCGGCACGCTGATCGACGCCGCGCTGCGCGGCGAGCTGGGCGGCTGGGCTGCACGGCCGCTGTCGGCGCTGGCGCAGATCGTCGTGCTCGACCAGTTCACGCGCAACACGCGCCGCGGCAGTGCCGCCATGTTCGCCGGCGATGCGCAGGCGCTGGCCGCGGCGAAGGCGATGGTCGACAGCGGCGACGACCGCGCGTTGCCCGGCGTGATGCGCCAGTTCGTCTACCTGCCGTTCGAGCATGCCGAAGACCTGGCGCAGCAGCGCACGTCGATGCGGCTGTTCGCGCAGCTCGAGGCCGACGAGCCGGCCCTGGCCGGGCTGCTGGAATGGGCGCGCCGGCACCAGCAGATCATCGAACGCTTCGGCCGCTTCCCGCACCGCAACGCCGCGCTGGGGCGCACGTCGACCGCCGAGGAAGCCGAGTTCCTGACGCAGCCGGGCTCGGGCTTCTGACGATGGACGCTGCGGCCGCTGCGGCGCTGCAGGCCACGCGCGACTGGGTCGACCATGCGGTGATCGGCCTGAACCTGTGCCCTTTCGCCAAGGCGGTGCAGGTCAAGGGCCTGGTGCGCTACGTCGGCAGCGAGGCGCGCGACACGCGCGCCCTGCTCGCCGAGCTGCGCACCGAGCTGCAGCGCCTGGCCGACACGCCGATCGAGCAGCTCGAGACCACGCTGCTGGTGCACCCGCAGGTGCTGCAGGACTTCCTCGACTACAACGACTTCCTCGACGAGGCCGATGCGCTGCTGGCCGAAATGGGCCTGGACGGCACGCTGCAGATCGCCAGCTTCCACCCGCAATACCAGTTCGCCGGCACGCGCGCCGACGACGTCGACAACGCCACCAACCAGTCGCCGCATCCCACGCTGCACCTGCTGCGCGAAGCCAGCGTCGAGCGCGCCGTCGCCGCCTACCCCGAGGCCGAGGCGATCTACGAGGCCAACATGCGCCGGCTGCGCGCGCTGGGCCCCATCGGCTGGGCGGCGCTGCGCGCGCACTGGCGGCGCTGACCCCTGGCCAGCGCGGCTCGCGCGCCGGCGGCACACTGCGCCCATGCACATCGACTTCGACAACACCTACGCGCGCGAACTGCCCGGCACCTACGTCGCCGTCGCGCCCGCCGTGGCGCCGGCACCCGCGCTGCTGTACCTGAACCGCGAGCTGGCCGAGGAGCTGGGGCTGGACGCCGACGCCCTGGGCGGCGACGCAGGTGCCGCGTTCTTTGCCGGCAACACGCTGCCCGAGGGCGCCGAGCCGATCGCGCAGGCCTATGCCGGCCACCAGTTCGGCGGCTTCTCGCCGCAGCTCGGCGATGGCCGCGCGCTGCTGCTCGGCGAAGTCATCGACACGCACGGGCGGCGCCGCGACATCGCGCTGAAGGGCTCGGGCCGCACGCCTTTCTCGCGCAACGGCGATGGCAAGGCAGCCGTCGGCCCGATGCTGCGCGAGGTGCTGGTCGGCGAAGCGATGCACGCGCTGGGCATCCCGACGACGCGCGCGCTGGCGGTGGTGGCCACCGGCGAGCCGGTACGGCGCGACGGCGTGCTGCCCGGTGCGGTGCTGACGCGCGTCGCCGCCAGCCATCTGCGCGTCGGCAGCCTGCAGTTCTTCGCCGCGCGCGGCGACCTCGACACGCTGCGTCGCCTGGCCGACTACACGATCGCGCGCCACGACCCCGAACTCGTCGGCACGGCGCAGCGCTACCTGGGCCTGCTGCGCGCGGTGGCCCGGCGCCAGGCACGGCTGGTCGCGATGTGGATGAACGTCGGCTTCATCCACGGCGTGATGAACACCGACAACATGACGATCTCCGGCGAGACCATCGACTACGGCCCCTGTGCCTTCCTCGAAGCCTACGACCCGGCCACCGTGTTCAGCAGCATCGACGCGCACGGCCGCTACGCCTACGGCAACCAGCCGGCGATCGCGCGCTGGAACCTGGCGCGGCTGGCCGAGGCGCTGCTGCCGCTGATGGCCGCGGCCGACGACGCAGCCGCGGTGGCACACGCCGTGGCGCAGGCGACCGAGGTCATCGACGCCTTCCCTGCCGCCTATGCCGATGCGCTGCTGCAGGGCCAGCGCGCCAAGCTCGGCTTGCAGCGCGCCGACGACGCCGACGCCGCGCTGTCCGACGACTGGCTGGCGCTGCTGCAGCAGCACGGCGTGGATTTCACGCTCGCTTGGCGCCGTCTGGCTGGTGCCGCGGCGGGCGATGCCAACCCCTTGCGTGCACTGTTCGCCGAAGCGTCGGCCGTGAACCCGTGGCTGCAGCGCTGGCAGGCGCGCTGCGCACTCGAAGGTGGCGACGCACCGCAGCGTGCTGCGCGCATGCGGCAAGTGAACCCCTGGATCATTCCGCGCAACCATCGGGTCGAAGAAGCGCTGGGCGCCGCGTCGAGACAAGGCGATCTGCACGGCCTGGCCGGAAATGATCAGCGGCGTGCGCGCTTCGTCGATCAGGATCGAATC
>DAORHX010000308.1:0-4897 GCA_035438245.1 Rubrivivax sp. | reverse complement strand
CGCGCGAGCAAGGCCTCGATGTCGGCGCCTTCGGGCTGCCCGCGCGCCAGCAGATGCTCGACCGCGGCTTCCAGCCGGTGCGTCATCTCGCCCAGGCGCATCGCGCCGGCCAGCCGTGCACCCCCCTTGAAGGTGTGCAGCGTGCGCATGCACGCCGCCGCTGCCGCTGGCTCGCCGGGCCGGCGTGCCCAGTCGCGCAGGTGCGACTGCAGCTGTGGCAGCAGCTCGTCGCCCTCCTCGCGGAAGATCGGGAACAGCTCGTCGTCGATCGCGTCGACGGCGTCGATGTCGTCTTCGTCGTCCGGCGCGTCGTCGCGCAAACCCGTCCGCAGCGGCTCGACCGGAGGCGTCTCGGCCAGCTCGGCCAGCACCGACAGGCCGAACGCCTCGCCGAACAGCGGCTGCGGCGTCGGCTCGACCGGCTCGACCGGCTCGACCGGCTCGACCGGCTCGCGCGACTCGACCTGCTCGACCTGCTCGACCTGCTCGACCTGCACGACCTGCTCGACTGGCTCGACTGGCTGGACTGGCTCGGCCCGGTCGACCGGCTCTGCCGGCTCGACCAGCTCGGCCACGTCGTCCCGCTCGGCCTGCACGACCGGCTCGGGCATGGCGGCGCTGCGCGCGCGCTCGTGCTCGTCCAGCCGCTGCATCAGCTGCGGCGGCACACCACGCAGGAAGCCGGCGGCAAACTGGTGCAGCAGGCGGCGGATCTCTTCGGCGGCGTCCTGGAACAGCTGCGGCTCGTCCGCCATCGCACGGCCGGCGGCGATCGAGCGCATCAGCGCGTGTTCGAGCGCGCGCGCCAGGGCGGACAGCTCGGCATAGCCGACCGTGGCGGAGCTGCCGGCCAGCGAGTGCGCGAGTGCGGCCGTGCCTTCGTCCGGCGGACGTTGCGCCTCCAGCGCCCATTCGGCGAGCTCGGTGCACAGGCGCCGCGACAGCTCGTCGGCTTCGTTCAGGTAGATGTTGAACAGCGGTATGCCGATGCGCAGCTCGCCGATGACCTTGACCTGCTCCGCGTCCGCCGGCACCTCGGGTGCCGCTGCGGCCGGCTCGGGCGGCAGCGACAGCTCGAAGCCGCTGTCGACGAAGCCGGCGGGCGCCGGCGCGGGCGTGGCGTGCAGCAGCTCGGCCTGGTGCGCCTCGGCCTCGACTTCCAGCTCGTCGGGCAGCGTGTCGGCGGCCGTGGTGTCGACGAAGGCGGCGGCCGAAGACGCGTCGGGCGACGCCACGTCCTCCTCGGGCGGCAGCTCCAGCTGCAGCAGTTCCGGCAGCGCCTGGGGCGCGGCAGCGTCGCCGCCCTCGCCCAGGTCGAGCTCGAAATCGAAACCGCCCGCGCTGGCAGGCGCCGTGGCGGCGCCGAAATCCAGTTGCAGATCGTCGGCGCTGGGCAGGTCGGGCACTCGCTGCAGCAATGCGGCGCTGGCTTGCGCGCTTTGCAGTGGCGCCGGCTCGGGCGCACTGCGCTGGCGCAGCGCGTCGGCGCGCGCCGACAGGGTAGCGCCGTCGCGCCCTGCGGCGCGGCCGGCGGCGATGTCCTCGACCCATGCGCCGAGCTCGCGCAGCGCGTCCGCGGTGAACGCGGCCAGTTCGTGCTCCAGCCGCGAGCTCTCGGCCAGCCGCGTGTTGTACAGCTGTTCACACGACCAGGCGGCTTCGCCGAAGACGTTCAGCCCGACCATGCGCGAGCTGCCCTTCAGCGTGTGGAAGGCGCGGCGCACCAGCGTCATGTCGCCGAGGTCGTCGGGCGTTTCGGCAAGCCGCTGCAGCGCCTCGTCGGCGCCCTGGATCACCTCGCGCGCCTCGTCGATGAAGACCTCGCGCATCTCCTCGTCTTCTTCGAGCCCGGTGCTGCCCTGCACCTCGGGCTGCGGCGCCGGTGTCGCGCGCACCGGCTGCTGCACCGGCAGCGGCTCGGGCTCGGCCGGCAGCGACAGGTCGGCGACGGCCTGCGCCAGATCGTTGCGCGCCTTCTCGCGCTGCTCGTCGTCGGTGGCCCGCTGCAGCGCCTGCTGCGCCGAGGCCATGGTCTCGGCCAGCGCACGCTGGTCGGCGAGCAGCGCCTGCTGCGACAGCCTGGCCAGCTCCTGCTGCAGCGCCTCGTCGGCGACATCGGGCTGCGCGGCGGCCAGCGCCAGCGACTGCGCCTGGTCGACCAGCGGCGGCGCCGCGGCCCGCAGTTCGTCGAAGCCGCCGAAGGCCGACAGCCGGTGCGTGCGCCGGCCCATCACCGCGCTGAGGTTGCCGGACGCCGCGTCGTAGCGGAACAGCGAGCGCGCCATCTGCGGCTGCACGCTGAGCATGTCGATCATGAAGCTCAGCGCGCCCAGGTTGTCCGCCAGCCGCGTGAAGGTGCCGAGTTCGGCCGCACGCTGCGCATCGATCTCGCTGGCGGCCAGCGCGTCGACGTCCTCGCTCATGCGCATCACCGCATGCGAGGCCTGGTCCATGTCGAGCACCGACAGCACGCCGCGCATCGACTGCAGCTGCGCCGGCACCGGAATCAGCAGCTCGCGCTGCGACGGGTCGCGGAAATACTGGTCGATCTGCTTCTCGACCTCGGACAGCGACGCGCGCAGCTCCTGCACGACGCTGCCCATCGTCTGCCGGTCGGACACGCGCCGGTACAGCTCTTCCATCCACGGCTCGAGCGGCTTCGGCTCGCGGCCTTCGCTGACCTCGCCGATGCGCTGCGCCAGCCGCTGCACGCGCGTGCCGATCAGCGGATGGTCGAAGTCGCCGTCCTCGAGCGAGGCGTCGATGTACAGCACGCTGGTCGCCACTTCCATCGCCAGCGCCGGCGGCGGAGCCTGCGTCGACGCGACGGTCTTCGCCACGGCGGCCTGCAACGCGTCGGCCAGCACCTCGCCCGACGGATAGAGCCGCTTCAGCGAATCGCCGACCAGCGCGAACGGCTCAGCCAGGCCGGCCTGCCGGTGCGCCTCGCCGCCGGCCACCGCCGACCACACGTCCTTGGCGGCGGCGACACGCTTGCGCGCCTGCGTGATCCACGCCGGGTCGAAACGGCCGAGGCGCAGCGCCTGGTAGTCGAAGGCCGCGGTGGCGTCCAGCCCGTAGGCCTCGCGCGCCGCCTGCAGCCGCGGCGCGGCCTGCGCGTCGCCGGGTGCGCGCGCGTGCGCGCAGAAGAACAGCACGTCCTGCGCCAGCCGGTCGGAGACCTCGCTGTGGCCGCCGATGCTCAGGCGCAGCTGCGCCAGCAGCCGCGAGCTGACACGCTTGGCGTAGACGTCGGCCTGCAGCAGCCCGGCGGCCTGCGCCTCGTAGAAGGCGGCCGACAGCTTCCACAGCCCGGCCAGCCGGCCGTCGGCCGACGTGCCGAGACCGGCACACAGGTCGCTCAGCCCCTGCAGCGCCGCGCGGTCGTTGCTGCGCATCACCGCCAGCACCAGCGTTTCCATGGCCGTGCGCGCGGCGGCATCGGCGCTGCGCGGCTGCACGGTCGCATCGTCGCCGAGCGGCTGCCACTGCCACTCTTCGCGCCACAGGTCGGCCGGGTGCACGCGGTCGGCGCCGGCCCAGTCCTGCAGCGCGCGGTATTGCGGGAACAGCGCCAGCGTCGGCAGCCCCTTGCCGGCGAGCTTGCGGCTCAGGTAGTCGAGCACGCCGAACGACGCCGATTCGACGGCGTCGACCGCGGCGCGCGTCAGCAGCTTCGGCTTGGCGATGAAGCGCTGCACCGCGCTTTCGCTGGCGCGCAGCACGCGCGCCGGCCCGGGCAGGCCGATCATCTCCAGCGCGCCGACGCCCTGGTGCAGCTGTGCACGCGCCGTGCGCAGCACCGCCGGATCGACCGCATCGACATCCGACCCGGACACCGACTGCGCGTCCTTCAGGTAGCGGCGCAGCGCCTTGTGTGCAGCTTCCAGCGAGCGCCGCAACTCGTCGTGCACCCACGCCAGGGTGCTGAGGTCGTCGTCGGCGGCCTCGACCTCGTCGGTGATGTCGTGCATGTTCATCGGCATACCGCCTTGCTTTCAGTGGCCCATGTCGCCGAGGCGGGCAGGCCCCCGGCTGCTCGAGCGACCGCCGCGGATCCGGCTGCGCCGGTCCGCCAGCGGTGCCGGCAGCGAGGACGCTGCTGGCGAGGGGGCGCGCGAAGCGCGCAGGGGGGAGCCACTTCAGCTGACCTTGAAGCGCGACACCGACTGCTTCAGCTCCTCGGCGGTGCGCGACAGCTCGCGCACCATCTGCGCGGTCGAGCGCGTGCCCTCGCCGGTCTGCTCGGTGACGGCGAAGATGTGCTGGATGTTCGAGGCCACGACGTTGGCCGACTCGGCTTCCTTCAGCGCCTGCGCCGAGATCTGCGCGATCAGCTCGGACAGCTGGCGCGTCACGCGGTCGATGTCGGTCAGCGCGGTACCGGCCGCGTCGGACAGCTTCGCGCCCTCGACCACGCCGTGCGTCGAGCGCTCCATCGCCGCCACCGCCTCCTGCGTGTCGGTCTGGATGGTGCGCACCAGCACGGCGATCTGCTTGGTCGCCTCGGCCGAGCGTTCGGCCAGGCGCTGCACTTCCTCGGCCACGACCGAGAAGCCGCGGCCGGCCTCGCCGGCGCTGGCCGCCTGGATCGCCGCGTTCAGCGCCAGCACGTTGGTCTGCTCGGTGATGTCGCCGATCAGCTCGGTGATCTCGCCGATCTCCTGCGACGACTCGCCCAGCCGCTTGATGCGCTTGGAGGTGTCCTGGATCTGGTCGCGGATCGAGTTCATGCCGCCGATGGTGTTCTGCACCGCCTGGCGGCCGGTCTCGGCCGCCAGCAGCGACGCCTCGGCCACCTGCGCGGTGCGCTGCGCCTGCGCCGACACCTCGTTGATGCGCCCGGCCATCTGCAGCACCGATTCGCCGGTGTCGCGGATCTCGCGCAGCTGCTCGG
>DAORHX010000307.1:0-4903 GCA_035438245.1 Rubrivivax sp. | reverse complement strand
GCCTGCGCGCCGCCGCTGAAGGTCTTGGAGCGGTCGGGCGTGACGCCGGGCGCGGCACCGCCGCCGAGCTGCACGCCGACGGCGCCGGCGGCGGCGGCGAGGATGATGCCTTCGTTCGGCTGCTGCCACAGCCGCGCATCGCGTCGCCAGCCGTTGATCGCCTCTTCGAAGTTGCCGACCACGGCGAAGCCGAAGGCGGTGAGCCGCGACGGCACCGCGTCGATCAGGCCGAAAACGCGTCGTGCCACGGCCAGCAGGCGCTCGTTGTCCGGTGCATCGAGCGTGCGCAGCCGGTAGGCCCAGTAGCGGCTGACGAACTCGGCCATGCGGAACAGCACGGCGCCGGCCGGGCCGAGCCCGAGCGCCGAGCAGACGATGAACCAGAAGAACACGCCGAACACATGCCGGTGCGCAGCAAGCAGCGCATGTTCGACGACGTGGCGCAGGATCTCGGTGTGCGGCAGCTCGGCGGCGTCCAGGTGCAGCCATTCGGCAAGCAGGCGGCGCACCTCGTTGTCGTCGCCGTTTTCCAGCGCCTCGCGCAGGTCGGTGAAGTAGTGGCTGAACTGGCGAAAGCCGAGCGTGAAGTACAGCACCACGACATCGAAGGCCACCGCCAGCAGCAGGCTGTAGCGGCTGAGGCCGACGTAGGCCAGCGCCACCAGCAGCGTCGGCGTCAGCACCGACACGCACCACACCACCCACACGTGGCGCGGCTTGCCGGCATCGAAGTTGCGGCCGACCCAGCCGACCCAGGCGATCAGCCGGTGATGTACCCAGTTGTCGCGCGGCAGTGGCTTCAGCTGTTCGATCAGCAGCGCGATCAGGACGGCGAAAAAACTCATCGCCGGCGATGATAGCGAGCACCCCCGCGCGCACGGCGCGCCCGCTTCAGTCGCGCAGGAAACCGTAGAGGTTGCGCAGCATCGCCGCGGTCGCGCCCCAGATGAAGTAGTCGCGCGGCGTGCCCTGCGCGTCGATGCCCTGCCACGGCATCGACAGGAACTGCCGCGGCCTGCCCTGCAGCTCGATCTCGTGCCGCCGGTGGTGGGCCGGCGTCATCAGGAACTGCAGCGGCACCTCGAAGGCTTCGGCGACCTCGAAGCTGTCCAACTGCAGCGTGAACGGCGGCCGCACCAGTGCCACCACCGGCGTCACGCGGTAGTGGGTCACGGTGGTGTAGTGCGGCAGCGCGCCGATGACGTCGACGGCGCTGCGCGGCAGGCCGACCTCCTCCTCGGCTTCGCGCAGCGCGGTGGCGGCGGCGTCGGCGTCGTGCTGCTCGGCACGGCCGCCCGGGAAGCTGATCTGCCCGGCGTGGTCGCGCAGATGGTCGGTGCGGCGCGTCAGCAGCACCTTGAGGCCGTCGGGCCGCTGCACCAGTGGCACCAGCACCGATGCCGGCATCAGCTCCGGCATCGTCAGTTCGGTGTCGCCGGGAATTTCGGGCTGCCACTGGGCAGGCAGGCCGAAACGCCGGCGCAAGGCCTCGGGAGTCAGCCGTGCCGCATCGACCGCGGGCAGGTGCGCGTCGGTGCCGACCACCGGCACCGCGTGCGGGTCGAGGATGCGAAGGCGGGTGGTGGGCATGGGGCCACCGGAAGCGGCGAGTTCTTGCGGCGGGCGGCTGACGCCGCGTCGCCCCGGAAGGCGGCGGCGCGCTGCTCGCGGCCCGCGGCGGCCGCGGGCTGGGCGAAGCTCAGGCCAGCTTTTCCTTGATCCGCGCCGACTTGCCGCTGCGCTCGCGCAGGAAGTACAGCTTCGCGCGGCGCACGTCGCCGCGGCGCTTGACTTCGATGCCGGCGATGATCGGGCTGTACAGCTGGAACGTGCGCTCGACGCCTTCGCCGTTCGAGATCTTGCGCACGATGAAGCTCGAGTTCAGGCTGCGATTGCGCTTGGCGATGACCACGCCTTCGAAGGCCTGCACACGCTTGCGCGTGCCTTCGACGACGTTGACGCTGACGATCACCGTGTCGCCGGGGGCGAAGTCGGGGATCTTCTTGTTCAGGCGCGCGATTTCCTCGTGCTCGAGGGTGCGGATCAAGTCCATCGGGTTCTCCACGCGATCGTGCCGGCGTGCTGTCGGAATGTGCGCCCGCAGATCGGGCACTATGGACACGGGCAGAGGATCGAAAAGCTTTCGATTATAGCCCGAGCGACTTCAGATAGCGTTCGTCGGCCGCATCCAGCCGCCCGGCCGCGCGCGCCGCGGCGATCAGGTCCGGGCGGCGCTGCGCAGTCAGCGCCAGCGAGCGTTCGCGGCGCCAGCGCGCGACTTCGGCATGGTGCCCCGACAACAGCACGGGCGGTACCGGCAGCGGCCCGTGCGGCCCCGGCCACGACTCGGGCCGGCTGTACTGCGGCCCCTCGAGCAACCCGTCGGAGAAGCTGTCCTGCTGGTGCGAAGGCTCGCTCAGCACGCCTGGCATCAGCCGCGCCACCGCGTCGACCAGCGCCAGCGCCGCCAGTTCGCCGCCCGACAGCACGAAGTCGCCGAGACTGATCTCGTGCGTGACATGCACGTCGATGAAGCGCTGGTCGACGCCCTCGTAGCGACCGCACAGCATGATCGCGCCGCGGCCGGCGGCGAACTCGCGCACCAACGCCTGGTCCAGACGCCGCCCTGCCGGGCTGAAGTGCACGACCGGCACGTCGCCGTCGGCGCGCTGCGCGCGCACGGCGTCCAGCGCACGCTGCAGCGGCTCGGCCAGCATCACCATGCCCGGCCCGCCGCCATACGGCCGATCGTCGACGCGGCGGTAGGCGTCGTCGGCAAAGTCGCGCAGCGGCCACAGCGTCACCTGCACCGCGCCGCTGTCGAAGGCGCGGCGCGTGATGCCGTGCTTCAGATGCGCATCGAACAGTTCGGGAAACAGCGTGATGAGGTCGAAGCGCATCGCGTCCGCCATCAATAGTCGAGGCCCCAGTCGACGACGATGCGGCGGCCCGCCAGGTCCACCTGGTCGACGTAGGCGGCGACGAACGGGATCAGCCTTTCGGCGGCATCGCCATCGCGCACCTGCAGCACGCTGTGCGCGCCGTTGTCCAGCAGGCCGGCCACTTCGCCGAGGCGCGCACCATCGCGGTTGACCACCGCCAGGCCGATCAGGTCGACCCAGTAGAACTCGTCGTCGCCGGCGGTGGGAAAGCTGCTGCGCGGTACGAAGATGCGCGCGCCGCGCAGCGCTTCGGCGGCGTCGCGGTCGTCGATGTCGCGCACCGCGGCGATGACCGCGTCGCCATGCTCGCGCGCTTCGCGGATGCGCAGCAGCGGCGGCAACGGCGCGAGGCGCCCGGGCGTTGCAGGCCGGCCAGGTTGCGCTTCGGGCGGCCGCAGGAACCAGCGGCGCGACGAGAACAGCGCCTGCGGATCCTTCGCATAGGGCTGCACGCGGATCCAGCCCTTGACGCCCCAGGCGTCGATGACGCGAGCGACCTCGACCGCGTCGGCGGGAAACTCGGCGTCCGGCGCCGAAGGCTCCGACGCGGCAGCCACCCGCGGCAGGGTCAGGCGGTGGCCGCCTTGGCCTGGTCGACCAGCCGCGTCACGGTGGGCGACAGCTTGGCGCCGACACCGGCCCAGTAGTTGACGCGGTCGATCGCCACGCGCAGCGGCTGCTCGCCGCCGGAGGCCATCGGGTTGTAGAAGCCGACGCGCTCGATGAAGCGGCCATCGCGGCGCTCGCGCGCATCGGCAACGACGATGTTGTAGAAGGGGCGCTTCTTGGCGCCACCGCGAGCCAGTCGAATGACGACCATGATGCAACTTTCCTTCAGTGAGTGAGGCAAACCGGGCTGCCAGGCCTTCGGGCCGGGCAGGCGCATCGCCAACACGGAAAACCGCGCATTATAAACTTCCTGCCCCGACACGACAGCCCATGCCTGCCAGCCCCTTGCTCGTGCGCCCGAGCACCCCCGCCGACCTGGACGCCCTGCGCGACATCTATGCCGAGGCCGTCGCGCACGGCACCGGCACCTTCGAGCTCGACGCGCCCGACACGGCCGAGATGGCGCGACGGCGGGACGAGGTGCTGGCCAAGGGGCTGCCGTGGCTGGTGGCCGAGCAGCACGGCCGGGTGCTGGGCTATGCCTATGCCAACCACTTCCGGCCGCGCCCGGCCTACCGCTTCGCCGTCGAGGATTCGATCTACCTCAGCCCCGCAGCCCAGGGCCGCGGCATCGGACGCGTGCTGCTGGCCGAGCTGATGGCACGCTGCCAGTCCGCCGGCGCGCGGCAGATGCTGGCGGTGATCGGCGACAGCGCGAACCACGGCTCGATCGGCGTGCACCGCACGCTGGGATTCGAGCACTGCGGGCTGCTGCAGTCGGTGGGCTGGAAGTTCGGCCGCTGGCTCGACGTCGTGCTGATGCAGCGCGCGCTGGGCGCCGGCGCGCTCGACGCCGCGGCCGACGCATGAGGCCGCCCCGCTCGAAGACGCTGGCGACCTGGCTGGCCATCGTCGCCGGCAGCCTCGGGCTGCACCGCTTCTATCTGTACGGCTGGCGCGACGGCGTCGGCTGGATCTACCCGTGGCCGACACTGCTCGGGCTGGCCGGCGTGCAGCGCATGCGCGCCTTCGGCCAGGACGACCCGGCCGCCGCGGTGCTCATCCCGCTGCTCGGCCTCAGCATCGCGGCCGCCATGCTCACGGCCATCGTCTACGCGCTGACGCCCGACGAGCGCTGGGCCGAGCGCCATGCCCCCGGGCAGCCGCCACGGCGCACCGGCTGGGCGCCGGTGCTCGGCGCGGTCGTCGCACTGCTGATCGGTGCCAGCGCGCTGATGGGCACGGTGGCCTTCAGCGGCCAGCGCTTCTTCGAATGGCAGCTGCAGCGCGCCGCACAGCGCTAGTGTAGTGTTGCATTCTGTTTGGAACTTAAGCGCGCGTTGGCCCGAATG